>QGUQ01000495.1 GCA_003242195.1 Bacillota bacterium
TCGACGCGGCCGATGCCGGTGATCACGCCGTCGGCGGGCAGGTCCTCCGCCAGGCAGTTGGCGAAGAGGCCGTCTTCCACGAAGGTCCCGGGGTCCAGAAGCCGCTCCAGGCGCTCCCGGGCGAAGAGCTTCCCCTGCTCGCGGTTGCGGGCGTGGTACTTCTCCGGGCCGCCCCGCCGCAGGGCGGCGATCCGCTGCTGCAGGCTCTGCGACGGATTCTGCGGCGGATTCTCCTGCGGATTCTCCTGCAGATCCACGGGATCCACGGCGCTCCCCCCGCTAGGCGACCACCAGCAGGACGTCGCCCTCGTTGACGAACTGGCCGGGTTCTACCAGCACCCGCTCCACGGTGCCCTCCTGCCCGGCCGTCACCGGGATCTGCATCTTCATGGACTCCAGGACCACCACCTCCTGGCCCGGCGTGACGCGGTCGCCGGGACGAACCCGCACCTCGACCACGACGCCGGCCATCTCGCAACGAACCTCCGCCAAACTTCCTCCCTCCCGCTCAGGCCGGCCGCTTGCCGGCCCGGAGTACGTGACTGGACAGTTGGCGCCCGGCGTGGCGCTCGGCCAGGCGGGCGCAGGCCAGCAGGGCGTCCAGGTCGATCCCCGTGGCGACCCCCATGGCTTCCAGCATGTCCACCAGATCCTCGGTGGCCACGTTGCCCGTCGCCCCCGTCGCGTAGGGGCAGCCCCCCAGGCCGCCCACCGCGCCGTCGAAGACGGTGACCCCCGCCTCCAGGCCCGCCAGCACGTTGGCCAGGGCGGCGCCGCGGGTGTTGTGGAAGTGCAGGCCCAGTTCCAGCTCGGGGAAGCGGTCCCCCACGGCCCGGGCCAGCTCGTACACCTGGCGGGGGTGGGCGACGCCGATGGTGTCCCCCAGGTACACGGACTGCACCCCGAGGCGGGCGTAGGCCTCCACCACCCGCAGGACGGCGTCCGGGGGCACCCGGCCCTCATAGGGGCAGCCGAAGGCGGTGACGACGAAACCGGAAAGCAAGAGCCCGTGCTCCCGTCCCAGCTCGGCGGCCGCCGCCGCGTCGGCCAGCGCCGCCTCCGTGGAACGGCGCAGGTTGTGCTGGTTGAACGCCTCGCTGGCGGCGACGAAGAAGCTGGCCTCGTGGATGCCGGACCGAACCGCCCGCTCCATGCCGGTGCGGTTGGGCACCAGGGCGCTGAGGCGCACCCCCTCGACACGGTCGATGGCCGCCAGAACCGCCTCGGCGTCGGCCAGTTGGGGGATGGCGCCGGGGCGGACAAAGGACGTGACCTCCAGACGCCGGACGCCCGTGCGCAGCAGGCCGTTGATCAGCTCCACCTTCGCCTCCGTGGGCCACGGGCGGGACTCCGCCTGCAGGCCGTCCCGCGGGCCCACCTCGCGGATGGTGACCGCCTCGGGGAGGAACAAGGTCCATCACCTTCCGGTTTCCATGGGGGGCAGCCGAAGAGCGGCGACCGACGAGGGGCCGGGTTCATCCCCGGCCCTTCCGTCCTTGTTTATAACTTCTCTCACTACCGGGGGATTCCTGGAAGACCGCGTGTCGGGCCCACCCACCAGGGTGAACGTCCACGATCGGCTGTCCAGGTCGTCGCGCCGGCCCGTCAGGGTCAGTGCCGGTCAGCACTGCGATCCGAAGCTAGAGCGATTTGGGACTGGCTGGGGGATCAGGCGATCGATCTCCGCCGGGTGCCGTGCTGGCGGGCGGGCCGGGGCGGCCGGCGGCCGCTCGTCCCAGTTGCCCGGAAGGAATGCCGAACCGCTTACCGTGGCGTATGGTGTGTATGGAATCAACGGCCAGCCAACGGGCCGAGGAGGAAGATCAGGTTCCCATCGGGATCGTGCAGGCTACAGGCCCGCGCCCCCCAGTCCTGGTC
>QGUQ01000104.1 GCA_003242195.1 Bacillota bacterium
CCGGGTAAGGCGCTTCGTACGGTTCGAGCTCGGTGGATCCTGAACGGGCGGGCCCGGGTCCCGGGCCCCCGTCGTAGCGGTGACAGCCATGGCCGGAAGGGGCAGGGGCAAGGTGGAGGAAGCGCGCAGCACGACGAGCGACACCGCGGCGACGCAGGTGCGGCCGCGCTATAAGCGGGTCGTGCTCAAGCTCTCCGGCGAGGCGCTGGCGGGCGGAGGTTACGGCATCGACCCGGAGATCGTGGACTCCATCGCCCGCCAGGTGCGGGAGGTCGTCGACCTGGGCGTCCAGGTGGCCATCGTGGTCGGGGGTGGCAACATCTGGCGCGGCGTGCAGGGGAGCGCCAAGGGGATCGACCGGGCCACCTCCGACTACATGGGCATGCTGGCCACGGTGATCAACGCCCTGGCGCTTCAGGACGCCCTGGAGAAGCACGGGGTGGATACCCGCGTGCAGACCGCCATCGAGATGAAGGAGATCGCCGAGCCCTATATCCGCCGGCGCGCCATCCGTCACCTGGAGAAGGGCCGGGTGGTGATCTTCGCGGCCGGCATCGGCAACCCCTACTTCTCCACGGACACCACCGCTGCCCTGCGGGCTGCCGAGATCGAGGCCGAGATCTTCCTCAAGGCGACCAAGGAAGATGGAGTCTACGACGCCGATCCCCGCGTCGATCCTAGCGCGCGCAAGATCGACGAGATCGACTACCTGGAGATGCTGAATCGCGGGTTGCGGGTGATGGACTCGACGGCCACGTCCCTTTGCATGGAGAACAACATTCCCATCCGCGTCTTCGACCTGCGCGTGCCCGGCAACATCCGGCGAGCCGTGCTGGGTGAGAACATCGGTACATATGTCAGGGGGGAGCCCCGGTGATCGACGACATTCTCCAGCGCACCCGGCAGCGTATGGAGGCACGGGTGGAGAACTTCCGCCGCGAGCTGGCGACGGTGCGCGCCGGCCGGGCGACCCCGGCACTCCTGGAGAAGATTCGCGTGGACTATTACGGAACGCCGACGCCCATCAACCAGCTGGCCACCATCACCGTTCCCGAACCGCGTATGCTGGTGGTCCAGCCCTGGGATCGGAACGTCATCGGCGACATCGAGCGGGCCATCGCCAAGTCCGACCTGGGGGTCAACCCGTCCACTGACGGCCAGGTGATCCGCATCGTCCTCCCCCAGCTGACCGAGGAGACGCGCAACGAGCTGGTCAAGCGCGTGCGCAAGCTGGCCGAGGAGGAACGCGTGGCGGTGCGCAACCTGCGCCGGCAGGCCAACGAGGAGTTGAAGGACCTGGAGGACGAGGGCGTGTCGGAGGACGAGATCCGCCGCGCCCAGGAGAAGGTGCAGGAGCTGACGGACAAGACCATCGAGCGGATCGACCAGCTACTGGCCGCCAAGGAGAAGGAGATCCGCGAGATCTAATGCGGGTCACGGATGTGGTGGGCCTGCCGCTGGCCGAGGCCAGGGCCCGTCTCGCCAGGGCGGGTCTTTCCGTCCATGTGGAGTGGACGGCCGCGCCGGAGGAACCCGCCCGGCGCCGCCGGCGCCAGGTAGGGGAACGGCCGCTGGTCCCGCGGGTGGTAAGGGCCGAACCGGGGGCCCGGCCCGGCCAGGTCCGCCTGTTGGTGGCCCGCTTTCCGTTGCCGCCGGTGCCGCCCGCCGTGCTGGCGGCGGCCGGCCTGGGAGGAGAGGACGCGACCGATGGAGCCCCGTGAGGCCGGCACGGTCGAGCCGGTCACGCAAGCGGCCCTGCTGGAACGGGTGGAGCGGGTGCGCCGCCAGGGGCGGTTCCCGCGGCACATCGCCATCATCATGGACGGCAATGGCCGCTGGGCCCAGCGCCGCGGCTGGCCGCGGGTCGCCGGCCATCGGGCGGGCGTGCGCAGCGTGCGGGAGATCGTCCGGTTCGCGGGCGACATCGGTCTCGAGGTGCTGACTCTGTACGCCTTCTCCACGGAGAACTGGCGCCGGCCACCGGCCGAGGTCAACGCCCTCATGCAACTGCTGGTGGAACACATCCGGACGGACCTGGACGAACTGCACCGGAATGGCGTGCAGATCCGCGTCATCGGGGATCCCGACGGTCTCCCTCCCGTGGCCCGCCGGGAGGTCTTGCGGGCCGTGGCGACGACCCGGGATAACTCCCGGATGATCCTGGTCCTCGCCCTCAACTACGGCGGCCGGTGGGAGATCGCCGCGGCCGCCCGGGCCCTGGCCCGCAAGGCTGCCCGCGGCGAGCTGGACCCGGAGCGGATCGATGAAGCGCTCTTCGCCGCCCACCTGCAGACGGCGGGCCTGCCGGATCCCGACCTGCTCATCCGCCCCAGCGGGGAGCTGCGCGTCTCCAACTTCCTGCTCTGGCAGATCGCCTACAGCGAGATCTGGGTAACCCCCGTTCCCTGGCCCGAGTTCCGGCCCCAGCACCTGGTGGAGGCCATCGAGGGGTATGCCCGGCGGGAGCGCCGCTTTGGCGGCCTGGGTGACGCCGTACCCGCCGGCACGGCGGCGCCCGCCAGCCCGGCGGCGCCCGGCCGCGGCGATCAGCCGTGTTGAAGGCGCGCGTGCTGACGGCCGCGGTCCTCCTGCCACCCGTCCTGGCCGCCGTGTGGAGTGGTGGATGGCCGCTGGCCGTGCTCGTCGTATTGATAGCCGCCGCGGCGTCCCTGGAGGCGCTGCCGCTGGTTCTGGGAAGTCCCGTCGCCGAGCCCGGCCCGACAAGCCGGTGGCTGGTGGGGGCCGCCGGCGTCGTGCCGGCGGTGGCGGGGGCGCTGGCTACGGCACGCGGGCCGGGGTGGGGAGTCGGGGCGGCTACCGCGGCGGCGGCCGTTTGGGTTCTGCTGGCGGCCGTCGCCCCGGTCGGGGAGGCTTGGGAGGGCGGGAAACGGTGGCACTTGGTGGGTGCGGCGGCGCTTCTCTCCTTCTGGATCGGCTGGCCGCTGGCCCATGTCCTGGCGTTGCGACTGGACGGCCCGTGGGCGCTGCTGGTTCCCCTGGTCATCGTGTGGGTGCAGGATACCGTCGCCTACTTTGCCGGGCGCGCGTGGGGACGCCGCCGGCTGGCTCCCCGGGTGTCGCCCGCCAAGACGTGGGAGGGCGCCGTCGCCGGCCTGGTTGCGGGCCTGGTGGCCGCCGTCCTCCTGGCCGAGCCGCTGGCGGCGCGGCCTGTCGCGATGGTGCCGGTGGGCCTCCTGACGGCCATCGCCGGCCAGGCCGGGGACCTGTTCGAGTCGGCCTGGAAGCGGCGGGCGGGGCGCAAGGACTCGGGCCGCTTGCTTCCCGGCCACGGCGGCGTACTGGACCGGATCGACAGCGTCCTGTTTGCCCTTCCGGTGTTCGCATGGAGCGCGGCCCTTTTCTTGTAGCCGGTTCCCGTCTACCGGCCGGCGCCCAGGGACGATCCCTTCCGGACGGGGCGCCGGGCTGCGAGGGGCGCGCCGCCGGGTCCTGCGCGGAGGGGGCAGGCGGCGAACCACCCCGAGGGAACAGGTGGAGTGGCAACCATGGCGGAAATGGGCATCGTCATCCTCGGTAGCACGGGTTCGGTGGGCCGGCAGGCCGTGGACGTGATCGAGCGGCTGCAGGGCCGCTTTCGTGCCGTCGCCCTGGCCGCGGGTCGGGACGGCGCCACGCTGCTGGAGCAGGTGCGGCGCCTGCGGCCGGAGGCGGTGGCGCTGGCGGACCCCGAGGCCGGACGCCAGTGGGCTCCCCACCTGGAGCGCGAGGGCGTCCGCGTGCTGGTCGGGCCGGGCGCGGCCGAGGAGGTGGCTGCATGGCCGGGCGCCACACGGGTGCTCTCGGCCATCACGGGTGCGGCCGGCCTGCGCCCGACGCTGTCGGCCCTGCGGGCCGGGCGGGAGGTGGCGCTGGCCAACAAGGAGTCGCTGGTGGTCGCCGGCGAGCTGGTGACGCGGCTGGCGGCGGAGCGCGGAACGCGGCTGCTGCCGGTGGACAGCGAGCACTCGGCCCTGTTCCAGTGCCTGGAGGGGCGGGACCCGGCGGAGGTGGAGCGGCTGATCCTGACGGCTTCGGGGGGACCGTTCCGCGGCTGGGACCGCCGGCGGCTCGCCGCCGTCACGCCGGAAGAGGCGGTGCACCACCCCACCTGGCGCATGGGGGCAAAAATCAGCGTCGATTCGGCTACCCTGATGAATAAGGGTCTGGAGGTGATCGAGGCCTACTGGCTGTTCGGGTTGCCCGCTTCGCGGATCGACGTGCTGGTTCATCCCCAGAGCATCGTTCACGGCCTGGTGGAGTTCCGCGACGGCGCGGTAGCGGGCGTGCTGGGCGTACCCGACATGCGGCAACCCATCGAGTACGCCCTGTGCTATCCTGAACGTGGACCCCGCCTGGTCCGGCGTCTGGATCTGGCGTCCGTCGGCTCCCTGACCTTCGAACGGCCGGACACCGATACCTTTCCCTGCCTGTCCCTGGCCTACGAGGCGCTGAAGGCAGGGGGTACCGCACCGGCCGTGCTCAACGCGGCCAACGAGGAGGCGGTCGGGGCTTTCCTGGCCCGCCAGATCTCCTTGCCCGCCATCGCCGACGTCGTGGCGACCGTCCTCGCCCGGCACCGCCCGGAACCCGCGGACACGCTGGACCGGGTGCTGGCGGCCGACCGGTGGGCGCGGGACGAGGCCCGGCGCGCGGTGGAGGCGATCGGCGCCCGGGCCGGCGGGTGGGGCCCCACAGGCAGGTGATCGGCTTGACGGTCTTCTGGACGGTGGCCGTCCTGGCGCTTCTCATCGTGATCCACGAGCTCGGGCACTTCTGGGCCGCCAAACGCAAGGGCGTGCTCGTGTACGAGTTCGCCGTGGGTATCGGCCCCCGCCTGGGCGCAGTACGGCGCGGGGAGACGGAGTATACCTTGCGGCTCCTTCCCCTTGGTGGGTTCGTCCGCATGGCCGGCATGCAGCCCGGGGAAGAAGGGCTCGAGAAGGTGCCGGTCGAGCGGCGGTTCCTCGAACGCCCGCTGGCCGACCGGGTGAGCATCATCACCGCCGGGCCGTTGATGAACGTGGTGCTGGCGGTGTTGCTCTTCGCCCTCGTCTTTGCCGTGGTGGGCGTGCCGCAACCGGTACCCGTGGTGGCCGACGTGGAACAGGGATATCCGGCCGCCGAGGCCGGCCTGCGCCCGGGTGACCGCATCGTGGCCATCGACGGGCGTGCGGTGGATGACTGGGGCGACGTCGTCACCACCGTCCAGGAGGCGGCGGACCGGACGCTGGCGATCACGGTGGAGAGAGAGGGGCGGCAACTGACGCTCCGGGTCACGCCCCGGCCCGACCCTTCGCGTCCAGGAACCGGCGTGATCGGCATCCGGCCCAAGTTGGAGACCTTGCGGACCGGCATCATCGAGGCCTTGCGGCTGGGAGCCCTCCATACGTTGCGGGTGGCGGCGGGGTTCGTCCTGGCGTTGATCAACCTGGTGACGGGCCAGGGCGGCATCGACGTGATGGGGCCCGTGGGCATCGGGCAACAGATCGGCGAGGCGGCGCGGGTCGGCCTCAGCCAGGTGATCCTGCTGGCGGCGGTGCTGTCCGCCAACCTGGCACTGGTCAACCTGCTGCCCATCCCCGCCCTGGACGGCGGGCGGCTGCTGTTCCTGGCCGTGGAGGGCGTGCGGGGCCGGCCCGTCGATCCGGAGCAGGAAAACTTGGTTCACTTCCTCGGCTTTGCCCTGCTGATGCTGCTGGCGATCTTCATCACCTACCGGGACATCCTGCGCCTCAACGGATCCTGAACCGGCGTGGCCGCCGGTACCGGCCGCGCCTTCCGCCTTCCCGGGGCCGGGACTCCGGGTGCCTGGGCGGGGTGGCCGGCCGGAGGAGGCGCGGGAGCCCGCCTGACCGGAGGAAGCGACCTTGGCCATCGAAATCGGTCCGAAACCGCGACGGCGATCGGTGACGGTGTGGGTTGGCAAGGTGCCCGTCGGTGGGGGACACCCCATCACCGTCCAGTCCATGACCAATACGGACACCGCCGACGTGGAGGCAACAGCGGCGCAGGTCATGGAGCTGGCGCGGGCGGGCAGCGAGCTGGTCCGGATCACCGTGAACCGGGAGGAAGCGGCGGCGGCGGTGCCGCGCATCGTCGAGAAGGTGCGGGCCGCTGGTTTCGACGTCCCCATCATCGGCGACTTCCACTACAACGGCCACGTGCTCCTCACCCGCTACCCCGAGTGCGCCCGGGCCCTCGACAAGTACCGCATCAACCCCGGCAACGTCGGCGCACGGCAGAAGGACCGCAACTTCGCCCGCATTATCGAGGTGGCGCTGAAGAACGAGAAGCCGGTGCGCATCGGGGTCAACTGGGGCTCTCTGGACCAGGAGCTACTGACGCGCCTCATGGACGAGAACGCCCGCCGGCCCCGGCCTCGCACCGCCCGCGAGGTGGTGCTGGAGGCGATGGTGGAGAGCGCCCTGCGCTCGGCTGAGCAGGCGGAGCGCCTGGGCATGCCCCACGACCGCATCGTGCTCAGCGCCAAGGTGTCGGAGGTCCAGGACCTGATCGCCGTCTACCGCGAGCTGGCGGCGCGGTGCGATTACCCGCTCCACCTGGGCCTCACCGAAGCGGGCATGGGGATGAAGGGCATCGTCGCCACCACGGCCGGCCTGGCCGTGCTCCTGCAGGAGGGCATCGGCGATACCATCCGCGTCTCGCTGACGCCGGCCCCCGGCAGCGACCGTGCCGAGGAGGTGCGGGTGGCCCAGCAGATCCTCCAGTCCCTGGGCCTGCGTTCCTTCATGCCCCAGGTCACCTCGTGCCCGGGTTGCGGGCGCACGGCCAGCAC
>QGUQ01000496.1 GCA_003242195.1 Bacillota bacterium
CTGATGCATGAGGCCGCCCGGCGGCGCGCCCGCTACGGCCTGGTCACCATGTGCATCGGCGGCGGAATGGGCGCGGCGGGCGTCTTCGAGTTCGCCAGCTAGGACGGGCCCCGGTCGCGGCGGGGGTGCTGCCACGGGCGGGTGGCTGCCCGCCGCGGCGGGGATTCGAGGTGGAAGAACCAGCGACGTAGGAATCAGGCCGGCCGCAGAGATCGGCGAGGCGAGACAGCCGAGCGGGGAGGGATCGCATCATGGCGGATGCACAGCCGATGCCGCAAGGGGCGCCCGGACCGGGCGCGGCGGCCGCGGGTGCGGGCAAGGGCAAGCCGCTGGGCGCCGGCTTCCTCATCGCGAGCCCGCGACCCGAGGAGGTGTTCACGCCCGAGGACCTCAACGAGGAACAGCGGATGATCGGCCAGGTGGCCCACGACTTCGCCGTCAAGGAAGTGCAGCCGCTGCTGGACGAGCTGGAGGACGGCAAGCACGAGCACTCCGTGCCGCTCTTGCGGCGGGCCGGCGAGCTGGGCCTGCTGGCCGTGGAGATCCCGGCGGAGTATGAGGGCCTGGGCCTCGACAAGGCGACGGCCACGGTGGTGGTGGAGAAGCTTGCTCCGGCCGGTGCCTTTGGCGTCACCTTCGGCGCCCATACCGGCATCGGCACGCTGCCCATCGTCTACTTCGGCACGCCCGAGCAAAAGCGCCGCTACCTGCCCAAGCTGGCCACGGGCGAGTGGATCGCCGCCTACGCCCTGACGGAACCCGACGCCGGTTCAGACGCCCTGGGCGGCAAGACCCGGGCGGTGCTGTCGCCCGACGGGAAGCACTACATCCTGAACGGGCAGAAGCAGTGGATCACCAATTCCGGCTTCGCCCACGTGTTCGTGGTCTACGCCAAGGTGGACGGCGAGAAGTTCACCGCCTTCATCGTGGAGCGGGACTTCCCCGGCGTGTCGGTCTCGGAGGAAGCCCGCAAGATGGGCATCAAGGGTTCCTCCACCCGCACCCTGTACCTCAACGAGGTGCCGGTGCCGGTGGAGAACGTGCTGGGCGAGATCGGCAAGGGCCACCATATCGCATTCAACATCCTCAACATCGGCCGCTGGAAGCTGGCGGCGGGCAACCTGGGCGCCTGCAAGGAGCTCATCGGCATCACGGCCCGCTACGCCCAGGAGCGCAAGCAGTTCGGCCGTCCCATCGCCTCCTTCCCGCTGATTCAACAGAAGCTGGCCGCCATGACCAGCCGCACCTATGCTCTGGAGGCGATGGTGTACCGGACGGCGGGCGCCTTCGACGCCGGCCTGGCCCAGATCCGGGATGACGCGCCCGACAGCGGCCGGCAGGCCATCGAGGCCATCTCCGAGTTCGCCGTGGAGGCCTCCATCAACAAGGTCTTCGGCTCGGAGACCCTGGACTTCGTTGTGGACGAGGCGGTGCAGATCCACGGCGGCTACGGGTACATGCAGGAGTTCCCCGTGGAGCGGGCCTACCGCGACGCCCGGATCAACCGCATCTTCGAGGGGACGAACGAGATCAACCGGCTGCTGATCCCGCGCGAGTTGATGCGCCGGACCCTGAAGGGCAAGCTGCCGCTGATGGAGGCCCTGGGCCGGGTGCAGAAGGAGCTGTCCGAGCTCTCGCCCCTGGGGGCGGTGGCGGCGGGCGGCGGCGACGGGCCCCTGGCCGCGGAGCGCTCGCTGGTGGACAACGCCCGGCGCCTGGCGCTCATGGTGGCGGGCCTGGCGGTGCAGAAGTACATGCAGCAGCTGGAGGAGCAGCAGGAGTTGCTCGCGGCCATCGCCGACCTGTGCATCGACCTCTACGCCATGGAGAGCGCGGTGTTGCGGGCGGAGAAGGTGGGGGATGCCCTGCAC
>QGUQ01000105.1 GCA_003242195.1 Bacillota bacterium
GAGGGGATGCCTGGGCGCCCTGCTGAAGCGAGGGAGGTTTCCCCCCGCCGACATAAGGCCCACACTTCGTCTTATCAAGGAGCAACGGCCGCGGGGGAACCCGACATCAACGGCGATTACTAACACGGGCTGCTAGGGGACGGGGTGGCCCGTCGCGGCCGCTGGCTTCCGGCGGCCGGGGGCACCAGGACGGGCTGTCCGTCCGGGGGGCTCAGAGGGCTGGGCGTGGGCCCTTGGGCCGGCCCCGGCAGGAGCGGCACGGCCGCTCCCGGCCACGCCCCGGGTCCCAGCCGTTCCAGCACGGCCAGGCAGTCGGGCTCCGGTGCGCGTCCCGCCAAGAACCATTCCTCCCGCCACTCAAACCGGGGAGACACCAGGGGGCCGGCCAGGGTGCAGGTGGCCGCACGGATGAGGCCCGCGGGTCGCGGCCAGTCGCGCGCCGGCGTGCCCGCCAGGGCTTCCACCATGAACGACTGCCACACGCGGCCGGCCGTGCTCCCTCCCGACGCGCGGGCTCCCCCGGGGCTGCGGACGGTCTCGGGGAGGTCCGCGCCGACCCACACGGCAGCCACCAGGTCGGGGGTGTAACCGACGAACCAGAGATCGTGGGCGTCGTCGGTGGTTCCCGTCTTGCCCGCCACCGGCCGGCCGATCCCCAGGGAGCGAGCCGTGCCGCCCAGGGCGGGGTCGAAGACGCTCTTTAACACGTCGGTGACCAGCCACGCCACCTCCGGTTCCAGGACCCGCTCGCGGGTGGGCCGGCGCTCGTAGAGGACCGTTCCGTCCCCGGTTTCCACCCGGAGGACGGCCAGAGGGTCAACCCGGTGGCCCAGGTTCGCCAGGGCCGCATAGGCGCGGGTCATCTCCAGCACCGTGACGGGCGACTCGCCCAAGGCCAGACCCAGGTGCTGCTGCGTGAGGGGCGACTCCACCCCCATGCGGCGGGCCAGCGCCGCGACGCGCCGGGGCTTGATCCGGTTCATCCACTCCACGGCCACCACGTTGTCGGAGATGGCCACGGCATGCCGGATGTCGAGGAAGGCGTCGTGGTAGGGGCGCGGGCCGTAATCCACGGGCTCGTAGTACGGCTGTTCCGGGTTCCCCGTGGGATAGCTGACCTTCCGGCAGGCCACCGGCTCCGTCAGGGGCTCGCCCGCGGCCAAGACCGCGGCGTAGAGGAAGGGCTTGAAGGTCGAGCCCGGTGGGCGCCGCCCCCGCACGGCGCGGTTGAAGCTCGACTCCTCGTACGACCGCCCGCCCACCATGGCGCGGATGCCGCCCGTGGCGGGGTCCATGGCCACCAGCGCTACCTGGGGCTGGGACGCGCCCCGTTGCTTCCCCAGGGGCGCCACCAGCTCGTCCAGGCGTCCGGCTGCCCGCACGGCGGCCCGCTGCAGGTCCAGATCCAGGGTGGTGTAGATGCGGAAGCCGCCCGCGTCCAGGTGGCGGGCCACCGCGGGCACCTCCCGGGCCAGCTGTTCCCGGACCCAGTCGACGAAGTAGCGGGCCTCGCTGCGCGACGATCGGGGCGGTTGCAGCCGCAAGGGTTCGGACTGGGCGCGGCGCGCTTCTTCACGGCTGATCATGCCCAGGTCCGCCATGCGGGCCAGCACCCAGTCACGTCGCCCGCGGGCCCGCTCGGGATCGCGCCAGTAGAGCTCGGGGCCCCGGATGAAGGCGGCGAGCGTCGCCGCTTCGGCCAGGGTCAGGGAGGCTAGCGGCTTCCCGAAGTACTCGCGGGCGGCGACCTTTGCTCCGTAGGCGCCCCGGCCGAAATAGATCTGGTTCAGGTACATGGTGAGGATCCGGTCCTTGTCATAGCGGGCCTCCAGCTGCAAGGTCAGGAAGGCCTCGCGGGCCTTGCGGGCGAGGGTACGGTCCAGCGGCAGGTCGTAGAGGGTGCGGGCCAGTTGCTGGCTGATCGACGAGCCGCCCTCCACCACCTTGCCCGTTCTCAGGTTCCGCCAGGCGGCCCGTCCGATGGCTACGGGGTCGAAGCCGTGATGCAAGAAGAAGCGGGCGTCCTCGGCGGCCACCACCGCCTGGCGCAGGTGCTGCGGGATCTCCTCGGGCCGGGCGATCTCCCGGTTCTGCCGGTAAAGCTTGGTGATGACGCGCCCCTCGATATCGTAGAGGACGCTGGCTTGGACCACCCGCGGCTCGGGCAGGGGAGTGGCCGCCGCCAGTGCCGCGGTCACAAGGAACAGGGCACCCAGGGCCACGATGAGCCCGAGGGCGGCGCGCACGGCAATGATCGCCCGTCCCGCCCGGGGACGCTCGCCCTTTCCCTCCGCGGGGCGGCCGCGCCCTGGCTTCGTCCCCATGACCGTCACCCCCCAGGGCTTAGTATGGCGGGTGCGGGTGACGGCATCGGTCTGCGGGAGGCAGGGGCGGGCGCCCCCGGGGGCGAGGGGAAAACGTCCTTGCAACGGTTGGACCGTTTCGATACATTACACCATGGTTTTCGGGGCATGTTCCCCGTCGGCCGGCGACGGCTCGGGACACACCGGGTGAGGGCGGCCGGCCGGGGGCGGGGTGGGGCCCCGCCGATTCCCAAACTCCCAAATTGGTTCCGCGTCCGGTCGCGGGCGGAGGAGGCGACGGCAATTGCTACCGACACCGACGAAGGTCACCGTCGTGGCGGGTGACGGTGAGGCCGACCACAAGCTCACGGCATTCGACGTGGCACTGCTGGCTGCCGGCATCGGCAACCTCAACCTGGTCAAGGTCTCCAGCATCGTGCCTCCGGGGTGTGAGCCCGTTGATAAGCTTGACATCCCGCCGGGTGCCTTGACCCCGACGGCCTACGGTGCCGTCATGAGCGACGTCAAGGGCGAGCGGATCGCCGCTGCTATCGCTGTGGGCTTCTCCGAGAACGACTTCGGGGTCATCATGGAGTTCTCCGGCCGGTGCACCAAGGAAGAGGCGGAGCGCGCCGTCCGCAGCATGGTGGAGGAGGCCTTCCGCTACCGCAACATGCACCTGCGCGACATGCGTGTCGCCAGTGCCGAGCGGGTGGTGGGCGATCGCCCGGCTGCCGTCGTGGCCGCGGCCGTCCTGTGGTACTAACGGGGCGAACGGGGTGGCGGGCGTGGAGGTATGGTTCACTGAGAACCAGACCCAGCACCTGCGGATCTCGGTGCGGGTGCGGAACATCCTGCACCACGAGCGCAGCGAGTACCAGGAGCTGATGGTGCTGGACACTCACGAGTTCGGCCGGATGCTCGTCCTCGACAATGTCATCCAGACCAGTGAGCGCGACGAGTTCGCCTATCACGAGATGATGGCGCACGTCCCGCTCTTCGCCCATCCCAACCCGCGCCGCGTGCTGGTGATCGGTGGCGGGGACGGCGGCGTCCTGCGCGAGGTCTTGAGGCATCCCACGGTAGAGGCGGCCCACCTGGCGGAGATCGACGGGCGGGTGGTGGAGGTGGCGCGGGAGCTGCTCCCCGCCATCAACAATTTCGACGACCCGCGGGCCAGGGTGTTCGTCACCGACGGCATCCGGTACGTGCAGGAGCACCCCGATACCTATGACGTCATCATCGTCGATTCCACCGACCCCGTGGGCCCCGCCGTGGCCCTGTTCCAAGAGAGCTTCCACCGGGCGGTATTCGCCGCCTTGCGCGAGAACGGGATCTTCGTCCAGCAATCGGAATCCCCGTTCTATCACCGGGACCTGATTCGCCAGGTCCAGGCCTCCCTGCGCCGGGTGTTCCCGGTCGCCGCCCTCTACTGGGGCGTTGTGCCCACGTACCCCGGCGGCTTGTGGACGTACAGCGTGGCCAGCAAGGGACCGGACCCGAGGCGTCCCGACGCCGAGCGCTGGTCGCGCTACGGGCTGGCCACCCGTTACTACACTCCCGACGTGCACCGGGCCGCCTTCGTTCTCCCGCCTTTCGTCGCCGAGCTCGTGGAACCCGCGGGCCGCGACGCGGGAGCCTGAGGTGCCCGGCGGGGCGGCTGCCCGGCCTCCGTTGTGGCGGCACGCGCCCATGTTTCCCGTCGAGGTGGCTTCCATGGAGGATAGCGGTTCCTGGGAGCGGCCCGGCCGGTTCGTAGCGGCCGAGGCCGGGTACGAGGAATGCGAGTGGGTGATCGCGGGCGCCCCCTTGGAGGCGACCGTCAGCTATCGAGCGGGTACGCGCTGGGGACCGGCGCGGATCCGGGAGGCGTCCCACTCCCTGGAGACCTACAGCCCGGAACTAGATCGCGACCTGGACGAGCTGGCGATCTGCGACCTGGGCGATGTGGTCCTGCCCCTGGGTAACGTGGGGCAGAGCCTGGCCCGCATCGAGGCCGCCCTGAGGCGCCCCGTTCGGGACGGGAAGCGGTTTTTGGTATTGGGCGGCGAGCACCTGGTGACCCTGGCCGCGGTGAACGCGGCCCTGGCGCGGTATCCCGACCTGGTGGTGGTCCAATTCGACGCCCATACGGACCTCCGCGACGAGTACCTGGGCGAGCCTTATTCCCACGCTACGGTCATGCGGCGGGTGCTGGATCTGGTCGGTCCAGGCCGGGTCTGGCAGCTGGGCGTCCGGTCCGGGTTGCGGGAGGAGTTCGCGCTGGCCCGGGAAGCGACCCGGGCCTTCCCCGACGTGACCCACGGCGCCCGGGTGCTGGTGGAAGAGCTGGCGGGGCCTCTGCGAGGCATCCCCCTGTACCTCACGCTGGACGTCGACGTGCTCGACCCGGCCTTCGCGCCCGGTACGGGGACCCCGGAGCCCGGCGGTATCGGCTTCGTCGAGTTGCACCAGGCACTGCTGGGATTGGCGCGGGCGGGCGCGCGCGTGGTGGCCGCCGACATCGTGGAGACGGCGCCGCCGCTGGATCCCAGCGGGCGGACGGAGATCGTGGCCGCCAAGCTAGCCAGGGAGATCTTGCTTGGGTTCGGTCGCGGTGAGGAGGTCTAGCCATGGCGGAGTTCATCGACCGGGTACGGGAGGCGCGAGAGCAGATCGCAGGCGCGTTGCGGGCCGCCGCCGCAGCGGCGGTGGCGGCCGGTGAGTTGCCGGCCGAGGCGTCGCCCGAGGGCGACGCCTGGCGCGGCATCCAGGTGGAGGTACCCCGGGACCGCAGCCACGGGGACTTCGCCACCAACGCCGCCCTGGTCCTGGCGGGGCACGTCCGCCGGACACCGCGCCAGGTGGGGGAGGTGCTGGTGAAGCACCTGCCCGCCGGGGCGTGGATCCGCCGGGCGGAGGTGGCGGGTCCGGGGTTCATCAACTTCTTCCTGGAAGACGACTGGTGGCGGGACGGCCTGCGGCAGATCCTGGCGGCGGGCGAGGCCTATGGCAATACCAACGTGGGCGGCGGGCGCCGGATCCAGGTCGAGTTCGTCAGCGCCAATCCCACGGGTCCCCTGGGCGTGGTCAACGCCCGCGCCGCCGCTCTGGGTGACGCCCTGGCCAACGTGTTGGCAGCCGCTGGCTACAGGGTGCAGCGCGAATTCTACATCAACGACGCCGGCACCCAGATCCTCAAGCTGGCCCAGTCGCTGGAGGCGCGGATTCGCCAGCAGCTGGGCCAGGAGGCGGAGATCCCCGAGGGCGGCTACCCCGGGGAGTACGTGGTGGAGATGGCCCGGGACTTCCTGGCGACGGAAGGAGCCGGCGTCCTGGACTTGCCGGAGCAAGAGCGCCATGACCGGTTGGCGCGGTACGCCGTGGAGACCCTGGTGGCCCAGATGCGGACCCAACTGTCGCGCTTCCGCGTAGAGTTCGACGAGTGGTACCCGGAGACGCGGGTGCGCGCCGAAGGCTATCCAGAGCGGGTGCTGGAGCGCCTGCGGGCTCGCGACATGATCTATGAGCGCGACGGTGCCATCTGGCTCCGCTCCACCGCGGTCGGCGACGTGAAGGACCGGGTGATGGTGCGCCGGAATGGCGAGTACACCTACACCCTGGTGGACATCGCCTATCACCTGACCAAGTACGAGCGTGGTTTCGAGCGGGTCATCGACATCTGGGGCCAGGATCATCACGGGCACGTGGTACCCATGCAGGCGGCCTTCAAGGCCTTGGGCCTGCCCGATGACTGGTTCGAGGTGCTGCTGACCCAGATGGTGCACCTGGTGCGGGGTGGCCGGGCGGTACGCATGTCCAAGCGCAAGGGCGAACTGGTGACCATGGCCGAGTTCCTGGACGAGGTCGACGTGGACGCGGCCCGCTACTTCTTCCTGATGCGGTCGCCTGACACGCACCTGGACTTCGACCTGGACCTGGCCAACCTGCAGTCGTCCGAGAATCCCGTCTACTACGTCCAGTACGCCCACGCCCGGACCTGCGGCATCCTCCGCCAGGCCGCCGCCGAGTACGGACTGCGCCCCGACCCGGAAGGGGCTGACCTGTCGTTCCTGGGCGACCCGGCGGAGAGGGAGCTGGCCCGTCGGCTCCTGGACATGCCGGGCGAATTGGCGGCGGCGGCCGAGGCCCGCGAACCGCACCGGCTGACGTATTACCTGAAGGATGTGGCAACGCTGTTCCACCAGTTCTACACCCGCTGCCGGGTGCTGGGTGAGCCCGAGCCCGTGTGCCGGGCGCGCCTGGTGCTGGTGGATGCGACCCGCCTGGTGCTGCGCCGTGCCCTGGGGCTCTTGGGGGTCACGGCTCCGGAACGGATGTAAGCGGGCGAGTTCGGAGGGGGATCGATGGCGAAGTTCATCTTCGTGACCGGCGGGGTGGTGTCGGCGCTTGGCAAGGGGATCACGGCGGCCTCGCTAGGGCGGTTGCTGAAGGCTCGCGGCCTGCGCGTGGCGATCCAGAAGATCGACCCGTACATCAA
>QGUQ01000106.1 GCA_003242195.1 Bacillota bacterium
GCCCACCCCGGCGAGCGCTTCCCCGTCGCCATCCAGTTCGTCCGCTTCATCGTCCTCCACGAAGGTGGACACGAAACGGCGCAGGGCGTCGCGCCAACGCCCGGGGCCGATGCGAAGGGAAAGAGACGGGCGCCAGCCGGTGATCTTCGACGTTTCCTCGCTGGCTGTCTCGCCTTCAGCCACTTCGACGCCTGCCGTGCCCTCCCCGTTGGGAGCACCGGCTTCGACCGCCGCGCCCAACTCCCCTCCCTCTTCCGCCTCCCCAGAAAGCTCCGCCAGCGGGTCCTCGGGCGGTTCCGGCGGGGCTTCGACGCGGATGGGCGTCACCTGTTCCGTCCGGACGCGCCAACGCCGCGTCAGTTGGAGTTCGGAGAATTCGGAGAAAAGCTCGTTACGGCGTTCCATCGACTATCCCTCTCCAGCGTTTAATCCAAACCACGCCACGTTCCCCCTACAGAGGGTGAAACGGGGCTGATCGCCGTCCTCCGCGCGCTGGCGGGCGTTGCCGTGGCCGGCCGATTTTAAATCGGCGGCACCCCCGGCACCGCGAGAGCCATCAGCATGGCCGCCGTCAGCGCCACGCCTGCGACGGTCACCACCATCGGCATGACAGCGTCCGCCACCGGTTTTCCGGCTTTCTCTCCCAGCCACGCCTGCAGCCTCTCCATGGCCTGGTTGAACTTCTCGGCGCTACGGATCACCGTCTGGCGCACCACGTCGCTTTGCGCCAGCGACCGCGCGGCCCGCAGCACATCGCCCACGAAGCCCGGCAGTTGCGCCGCCGGAATGGCATCCAGCAGCGCGCGCGTCCACAGCTTCGGATCCGCCATGGTGGCCCGCCACAGGCCCTGGGAAATGACGCTGACGTTCCGGAGCCAGATGGGGGCCACATCATTCAGGTCACCGCGTACGTAGTACCCCGACAGCCGCCGCCAGAATTCGGCGTACATCGCCGGCGTCCAGTCCCCTTGGGGCATGGTCAGGATCACCTTCGAGATGATGGACGCCGCGCCCGACGCACTGGCCTCCCAGCCGATGGCGAAGGGAAGCTTCGACCCCTTGAACACGCCGTAGGAGAACGGGTTCTGGTAATACCGCACCGCGTGGTCCCACCCGACGATCCGGGGCGACAGGAACGAATGTTCGGCACCAATGATGCTGACCAGGATCGACGGGTTGATGTTCCAGCGCCGGGCCACCTCGTTAACGATGACCAGCTCCTCCAGCCCCACCAAACTGTCCGGGTATCGTTCTTTGATCCAGCGCTCGAAGGCTTCCACCGGCACCGGCACCCATCGCACCGGCAGCGGGTAGGTGTTCGGGATGGGCTGCGGTGCGGGCATCTCCTGCGGCAGCGCCCGCGGCAACCGCCAGCTGGGATAGCTCAAAGGCACGTAGCGGAAGAACCACGGCAGCAGAAGCAGGAAGGCCATAAACAAAGCCGCCGCCCGGCGAAGGCGGCGGAGGTCGCGGGAAAGGGCTTCGTCGGCACTCACGGGAGACACCTCCACAATAAAGGAACAATTTGCACGCTCGAATTGGCGTGTCGATCCGCCCTGATGACTGCGCCTGGAGGATTGGAATCGGGCTGTTCTCTTGATGCTGGGTGGAATTGACGACAACATACAGAACTTGTATCGTCGTTATAATGATGGGAGGTAACCGATATGGATCAAGCTGCTGTGTTCATCGACGGGGGCTATTTAAGCAGTGTCTTGCGGCAGTTTGGAAAACCGAGGATTCGGTACGAGCAGTTAGCACGGTGGGCTTGTGAAGGTTACAAGCTTTATCGTGTATATTACTATGATTGTCCTCCTTATCAAAGTTCCGTCCCATCCAAAGAAGAACGAGAAAGAGTGAAATCGGCACAATCTTTTTTTAAAGCTTTGGAGCGACTGGATCGTTTTGTCGTTCGTCTTGGCCGGTTGGCTTACCGCGGCACGGATGACGACGGCAACCCAGTGTTCGTTCAAAAACGTGTTGATCTGCAACTAGGGCTTGACATTGCAACATTAGTCACGGAAAGGAGAGCCGATCTGATTGTTTTGATAAGCGGTGATAGCGATCTTATACCAGCGGTGGAAATGGCACGAAACAGATCCGTCCTTGTACGCTTGATTCATGGGCCAAAGGGCACATACCACCAAGACTTGTGGGACTTGGTGGACGAACGGCGAGAAATCACAAAAGACGTTCTGCAAGCTCTAAGCGCCGACCAAGATTCTTAAAAAATGAGCAGACCGCCCCTCGGGCGGCCTCTCTGGAATTTTCGCCTGTTGTCCCTGGCGGAACAACAGGAAGGATTTTCGCACTCCAAAGATTAGCACGCCCATGTCGCCAAGTCAACAGAATTTCCAGCAACCCTACCGCCGCGTCCGGTACAGCTCCAGCTCCTCGGCCGGCAAACTCAGCCGCACCTGCACCCATCCTTGCACTCCCGTCCGGACCACCGCCCGGCGGGTGCCGTGCTGGAGCCGGATGGCGTCCAGCACGCCCGGCGGCACGTCGGCATAGCGGGCCAGCTCGTCCACTTGCCCTGCTTCCAAAGCGAAGATCACCTTCAGCGCCGAGTTGGCCCACACCGCTTCGCCGTAGCCGCCCTTCCACAGCGGCCCCGGGGCGTTGGTCGCCAGGAACAACGACCCGCGCCACTTGCGGATCGTCGTCACCAAGTCGGCCACCTGCGGCGCCAGGATGGGGTTCTGCATCACGCGCTGGCCTTCGTCCACAACGACGAAGGTCCAGTGTCCCCGGACGCGGTTTTGCCGCAGCCACTCCCAGACCGCCTGGATGGCGAGGATGTAACGGACGGCCAGCGATTGGGCGTCGGCGGCGCTTCGGTTCGGGTTGCCCAGGTGCAAGACGACGAGCCGTCCCGGCATGGGCCCCGGCGGAAGGGGTTCCTCGAACATCCCCCGCAGGGATCCCTCAAAGGCTCGCCATGCTTTGGCCACCACGCGCCGGGCCTCCCGGTCGCCCCCTTCGGCCATCTTTTTCAGATGGTGGTACACGGCGTCCAACGAAAACCGGGCCGCCTCCAGGCGGGCGTTGTCCCATGTCGCCGGGTCTTCCCGATCCACGCCCGCCGCGCGCAAAAGGTCGTGCGTCGCCCTTTCGACCGCCGCCAGTTCCGTTTCGTGCGGTGACCCGCCCAGCAGCGCGGCGAAGACCTGCGCCACGTTGGCCAGCATCCGATCAAACCGGGCCGCATCCTCTCCAGGATCGCCGGACGGCGGCGCGAACCGACAGGGATCCGGGTAACAGCCCGTTCGCCCGGACAAGTCGATCCACACGCCCCCGAACCGCTGGCACAGCGCCCGGTATTCGCCGTCCACATCCAGGACCACCACGTGCCAGCCGTCCAGCAGGCCGCCCGCCACAGTCACCGCCTTCAGCCAGGTGCTCTTGCCTTCGCCCGACGCCCCCATGACCACCGCATTGGTGTTCAGCTCGGCGTCCTCCCGGCGGAAGTCCACCAGCACCGGGGCGTGGTTCTCCAGGTCGTGGCCGATGTAGATGCCCTGCGGGTCGCCCGCATAGCCGGTGTCGGCGGGCACCGCCGCGGCCGCCGCCGTCACCACGCCCGTGTGGGGCGGCCACCAGCGGGCGCCGCGCAACAGGACATCGCCCACCGGCAAGGTCGCCCCGAAACCGGGGCCATGGGACCACCGCAGTTCTTGCACTTCGATGCCCCGGGCGCGTAACGCCGCCACCACCCGCGCCGCGTCCGCCTCCAGGTTCTCCGGCGAATCCGATTCCACCGTGACCAGGCACCATACATCCACTGCCCGCAGGCCCCGGTACAAAATGGCGTCACGGATCCGCCGGATGGCCTTCATCGCCCGAACCTCTTCCGGCCGGGCGGCGGCAGCCACGTCCATGCGCCGGACATCGGTGACGCTGCGCATCAAGCGCCGCAGGCGGGTCTGTTCGTGGAGGGTCCACCGGAAAGCCGTGGGGACCACCGTGAACCGCACACGGAACGAGACGTCCAGGGCCAGCAGGTCCGCCCAGATACCCTCGCCGCCGTTGGGCCAGGACCGGACCACGAAGGTACGGGTGTAAACGGGCACCGGCGACTGCAGGACGAACTCCCGAGGGCGCTCCTCCGTCTCCGCAGGCGCCCTCAATCCCTGGTCCCACTCCTGCCCGCGGGAACGGCCCATGAGCTTAGCCAGCACGGCGTTCCTCCCCCTCGCTGCCGTCCTTCCGGCCTGTCAAACATGATTCCATGTCTCGGACAAACCGCCGCAGCGCCGCCCCGGGATCCGCCCAGTCGTAGGCCAGCTCCGCCAGGTAGGCTCCCGACACCCATTCCCACAACATCCCCGTCCCCACGAACGCCGATTGACATGCGCGGAAGAGGTGCCATGCTTCGGCGGCATCCCGGGCACCCGTCACCAGCCGGACCACCAGCGTCGTTTCGTAGCCCCGCTCCACGGCATCTTCGGTAAAATGGCGCAAGCGCCAGAGAGCCAGGTCGGCGAGGGCCCCCTCCTGTTCCTCCACACGCAGCGACTCGACAAACGGATGGGGCCGGGCCCACGGGTGCCGTCCAGTGAAGATGTCCACCTGCACACCGTGGGCAGCTGCTGTATTGAGCAGCGAAGCCCACGCGCGGCGCCGCACGGCCCGCTCCGGCGGCCCCGCCAACGAGTACGGCGGAGGCTGCACGATGGCCGCCGCCAGCCACGTGCCATGGCCCAGCTCGCACAGGGGCGTCGCCGTCACCGCAAGGGCGTCCGCCCCCGGCGCGAACAAGACGCCGGACCCGCCGGGCGACCGCACCCGTCGCCGCCACGTCAGCCATTGACGGAACATCAGCGGCCCGTCCAGGTTGATCCAGGCCGCGACGGCGACAGGCGGCAACCAGAAGAGAAGGATCCGCAGGAGGAGCCAGGGAAGGGGAAGGGAGGCGGCCAGGAGCAGCCCGGCCAGCGCGGCCAGCCCCAACCAGGGGATGTGAACGAGCTTGACCTTCTGCCAAATGTAGACGTCCTGCGAGAGGTCCTCTAACGCCCAGCGGTTCCGTTCCTCGACCACGAACGCCGCCCCCCTTCTCGCGCCACGTCGCCCAGAAACAGCGCGTTGGACGCTTCAGCCCACCGCGGCGGCACCCGCGTCCAGGTGCCATGGGTATAGGCGTAGTAGTGGCCGTGCCGCCGGATGATGGGCAGGCGATCCGCCGCGAGTCTGCGGTAAAGGCTCTGGAACTGTTTGTCCTTCTCGTTGAAGTCCAGCGGCACCAGGAAGGTGCGCCCGTCCGCTCGCTGAACCAACTGTTCATACTGGTCGCCGTACCGCTGGCGCAATGCTTCCTCCAACAGGTCCCCCACGCTCTCGCTGATCACCCGGATCCGTCGGCGAATCGGGCCGCCGCCATCCGCCTCCGAAAGTCCGCCCAGGTCCTCGACCGGTTCAATGGCCAGCGGGTCCTCCGGCAGGCCCATTTCCTCCGGCCCAAGAGCCGAGGCCGCAAGCCTGGGGCCGAAGAATCCCTGATCCTCGCCGACCACTCCTTCAAGGCGCTGCCGCCATGCGTGGGCCGATTGCCCCCACCCGCGCAGGGCACCCCCGACACCCGCCAGCGCCGGCCCGATCACCTGTCCGCCGGGCAAGGACGACACCACGCGACCCGTTCCTTCGGTGACCGCCCCAAGGCCCGCCAGCGCCCGGCCGGCCGCCGGCAGCCCGGCGTACAGGACGACCAGCGCAGGGCGGGTCCACAGGGCCCAGATGACTAGCGCCAAGAAGAAGTACAGGGCGGTGCTGAGAAAGGGCATGCTGAGGGACCCCAGAAGCCCTCGGCCCAACGTTCCGTTCACATTCATCCCCAGCCACAAAGCGCCGGCGGCCGCCGCCACGCCCGCCGCCAAAAACGCACGTCCCACCATCAAAAGCCACGTGGTGACCGCCCGCAACGAATCACCGAACAGGCCGAAGAGCCACACCAACGCGGGCGTTAGGCCCAAAAACAGCAACGCCGCCAGCACCTGCAGCCCCACCGCTGTGAGGGCAATGGCCCAAAGCACGATGATCAGGGTCGGCAACCCCAGCGCCGCTTGACCGAGTTGCGCAAGGAAGTCGCTGACGGGAACGAGGTTGGTAATGTATCCAAGGGACGCGAGGGCAAAGAACGCCGCCCGCTCGATCTCATTCTCCAGGCCCAACAACGACCACAACAGATGGGCGGTGTTGTGGCGAATCGGGGCCGGAAGGACGTCGAGAATGGACCGGTAGGCGGTGTTGTAGATGGCCGCCCCCGCCCGGACGATCAAGGGAGCGGCGACCACCAGGGCCAGGTTGGCCACCAGAGCCTGGATCACCGGCAGGGGGCTTTCCTCGCCTTCCATCATCCGCCGCGCGCCCCGCAACACGGCGAACAGCCAAAGGATGACGCCGACCGTCACCGCCAGCCCGCTGACGCCGCCGCTGACATCCAGACGCCAAGGAAACAGCGGCGTCGGCCCGCCGATGTTCCAGTTTCCGCTCTTGATGGCCTCCAGCATCCCCCCGAAGTCCGTCAGCGCCTGCGCCGGGAGGATCACCATCAAGAGCAGGCTCAGAAACACCCCCACCAGCCACTGGTTGATCTCCCCGCGCAGGCCCGACAGGATTTCCGTGGCCAACCCCGTGGCAATCCCCGCCGCCCCGTTCCCGGTCGTCGGCGGCGGCGTCGGCCCAACGCCATACGTGCCTTTGCCTCCCGACAAGGCGGGGAACCATTGGGCGGGGTCGACTGGCCGGCCGTTGTACCGCACCTCGAAGTGCAGATG
>QGUQ01000107.1 GCA_003242195.1 Bacillota bacterium
CGTCGGCCAGCAGTTCCTCGCAAGCCGCCTGGCCGGCATGCGGCGTCACCGGCACCTGGCGGACCGGGTGCTCGGGCAGCTCGCGGCCGTTGTGTAGCAGTGCCTGGCGGAAACCCCGTAGCCGCTCGTCGTGGGACGTGGCGCCGGCCTCGGGCCCCAGATACGCGATGTGCCGGTGCCTCAGGTTGACCAGGTGCTTGCCCGCCAGGTAGCCGGCCCGGTAGTTCTCCACCACGAAGGCGTCGAAGCGGGTCGACGGAAGAAAGCGCTCGGCCAGCACGGCCACGCGCCCCTCCAGCTCCCGCGCCAGCGCCTCGCCCGCGCCCACGGCCGGGACGACCAGCAGCGGCTCCCCGGGGGGCAACGAGCGGACCCACTCCAGCTGCACGGCCTCCGACTCTCCTGACGGCCAGACGGCCACCTGGGAGAAATGGGCGCGCAGGGCGCCGGTCAGGGCGTCCACCAGCGTCGCCCACTCCGCGGACACGGCCGGAACCACCAGGTGGCAGCGCCCGGCGGTGCGCCCGGGATCCCCGTCCCTTTCGTCCGCCTTGTCCATGTCCATCCCTGACCTTCCTGCCAGTACTCCCCTCCCAGGGTAACGGGCGGCCCGCCGCGCGGCAAGCTGGAGCGCCACCTTGGCCGGTGGCGCCGCCGGTGCCCGAACGGCTCGCGCCCCGCACGCAGTGCCGGCGCCCGTAGACGGACTGCCCGCGCCGGGACCGCCCGCGTCGTGGGCCATGCCGCGCCACCGCCCTGGACGGGCGGAATAATCGCTGACAGCCCCCCATATTCCTGTAGCACGAGAGGAGGGTGGGGATATGGAGCGACTCAACCGCGTCTGGGCCGTCGTAGCCGTCCTCGTCGTTGCCTTCATGGCGTACAGCGTCGGCGGGTGGCTGAACAACGTTCAGCAGACCATGACCACCGTCGACGACCTCACCGTACGCCTGACACAGCTCGAGGCCCAGCAAGCAGAGATCTCGGCCGCGCTGGCCGGCGGCGGCGAGCTGGCGTCGGCCTGGCCAGACGGCGAAACCGGCCAAAAAGGGTCCGGACAGCAGGCCGCAGGCGAGGACCAGGACGGCACGTCCCCTGGCGAGGACCAGGACGGCAGCGATAATGGGAACGAGCCGGCCCAGCCCCAGGCCGGAACCAGTGGCGGCACGGCAACCGTCACCACCCAGTATCTGAACGTCCGCGCCGAGCCGACCACCGACTCGACGCGCGTGGGCACCCTGGCCCAGGGCTCCACCGTCCGGGTGCTGGAAGAACGCGACGGATGGGCGCGCGTTCGCTACCAGGCCGGCGGCAAGACCTACGAAGGGTGGGTGGATGCCCGCTTCCTCAAGCGGTGACCGGCCCCGCGACCCGCCCCCGCGACGCCCGCCCCGCAAGGGATGGCTTTGACGACCGCCGCGCTCCGTTCTCCCGCGGCCTCACCCGAGGCCGCTTCTTTCTGGCCGGAAAGGGCGGAGCCGCCCTCGCAGGCGGCTCCCGGCCGTGTCGACGCCGCAACCGGGCCGGGCGGGTCGCCCGGCTGGCTCCGGCCGCGGCACCCGCTCGGCGACCCGCCCGGTGGCGGGTCGCCGGCTCAGGCCTGTTCCACCGCCGCCGCCAGAGCCATCTCGACGGTCGCAAGCAAATCGTGCAGGCCGAAGGGTTTTTCTAGAACCCAGCGCACGCCGTAGGTGGCGACGATCTCGTCGACCCCCACGCTGCCTGTCATCAACACGACCGGGATCGACCGGAGTTGCGGGTCGCCCCGGAGCGCCCTGAGGACATCGCCGCCGTGCATGCGGGGCATGACCCAATCCATGAGGATCAAGTGGGGACGGACGCTGCGCGCCCGTTCCAGGGCCTGGTGCCCGTCGTCCGCCAGGTGCACCTCGTAGCCTTGCTCCGCTAGCGCCAGCTGGAGGAAGGCCCGCACCGACGGCACGTCGTCGACCACCAGGATGCGAACGCCCGCTCCGGCTCCGGATCTCCGCTGCAAGCCCGCACCCCCTCCCCCCGGCCCGCCCACCGAAGCTCCGCTCCGAGCCGGGTTGGCTATACGAGTGGGGGATTCACACCGACCGGCCATTATCCTGCCGCTTGTCGAAGAGTAGACGGGATTCGACACAAGGCAGGCGGGAACGACAGGGGCCGGTGCCTGGCACCGGCCCCTGGGGTCCCATTCGCAGGAGTGGTCCCGTTAGCGGGAATAGAACTCGACGATGAGGGATTCTTCCACATCCACGGGGATCTCGTCGCGGGCTGGCACGCGCAGCAACGTCCCCTGGAACTTCTCCGGCTCCACGCTGAGGTAGTCCGGCACCCGCTGGGCGCTCTCCAGGCTCTCCTGGATCATCGGGATGCGCCGGCTCTTCTCGCGCACGGCAATGACGTCACCGGGACGCACCTGGTAGGACGGGCGGTCCACCTTGCGGCCGTTTACCTGGATGTGCCCGTGCACCACCAGCTGGCGAGCCGCCCAGATGGTCGGCGCGAAGCCGAGCCGGTACACCAGGTTGTCCAGCCGGGTCTCCAGCAGCTGGAGCAAGCGCTCGCCCGTGTTGCCACGCGCCCGCTGGGCCCGCTCGAAGTACCGCCGGAACTGGCGCTCGAGAACCCCGTACATGAAACGCAGCTTCTGCTTCTCCAGCAAGCGGCGGCCGTACTCGCTCAGCTTCTGCCGCCGCCCCGGTCCGTGTTGTCCAGGCGGGTACGGGCGCTTGAGCGCCGGGCACTTCGGCGACCCGCAGAGGGGCCTCCCCACACGCCGGCACATGGCGTGCTTCGGGCCCGTGTACCTTGCCATCCAACCAACCTCCCACTGCCAGCAGCCAAGCGCTATTTTAACCCAAGTCCCGCCGAGTTGAAGAGTCGATTTCTCGCCCCCTGGCGACTCCCGCCACCGCCGGGCTCACGCGCCCCGGAAGGTGGCCTGGTGACCGCGCAGCCGTTGGGCCTCCTTGTAGATGCAGCGGTTCATCACCACGGCCAGGCCCCCCTCGGCGGCAATGCGCGCCGCCTCGGGGCTGACCACGCCCTCCTGCAACCAGAAGACGCGGGCGCCGCGGGCGACGGCTTGCCGCGCCACCGCCGGCGCATGCTCGGGGGCGCGGAAGACCACCACCACGTCCACGGGTTCCGGCACCGCCTCCAGATCCGGATAGGCCCGCTCGCCCAGGATCTCGTCGGCCTTGGGGTTCACGGGCACGATGCGGTAACCCATGCGCTGCAGCTTCCGCGCCACCCGGTAGCTGGGCCGCGCCGGGTCGGAGGAAAGCCCCACCACCGCGATCACCTGCGGGCGCGTTCCATCCCCGTCGGCCACCTCCGACCGCCCGCATACCGAGCGGATCACCTGCTCGTCGTTGAGGATCACGCCGGCCTCGGCGGGACCCGCGGCCTCCACCCCGGCGGCCGTCTCCGGGACGGCGGGGCAGGCGTCGCCGCTGACGCCGTGGGCCCCCGGCGCCGCCCCCTCCCCAGCACCCGCCGCGGAGGCCAGGCCCGTGGCGATGCGCAACGCCCGGTCCAGGTCGGCGCGCAGGTCCTCGAATCCCTCGATGCCCACCGACAGTCGCACCATGTCGTCGGTCACCCCGGCCGCCAGGCGCTGCTCGGGTGTCAGCTGCTGGTGCGTGGTGGACGCCGGGTGGATGATGAGGGACTTGGTGTCCCCGACGTTGGCCAGGTGGGACCAGAGGGAAACGTTGTCGATCAGCTTGCGGCCCGCCTCCATCCCGCCCCGCACGCCGAAGACGATCATGGCGCCGTAACGGCCCCGCCGCAGGTACTTGCGGGCCAGCTCGTGGGAGGGATGATCCGGCAAGCCGGGATAGGACACCCACTCCACGGCCGGGTGTTCCCGCAGCCACTCGGCCAGCGCCAGGGCGTTCTCGCAATGGCGCTCCATGCGGACGTGCAGCGTCTCCAGCCCCTGCAGGAACAGCCACGCGTTGAAGGGGCTGAGGCACGCCCCCACGTCCCGCATCAGGTGGACGCGCAGCTTCGTGATGTAGGCCAGGGTACCGAAGTCCTTCCAGTAGGAGATGCCGTGATAACCGGGATCCGGTTCCACCAGCCGCGGGAACTTGCCGTTGCCCCAGTCGAAGCGGCCGCCATCCACCACCACGCCACCGATGGACGTGCCATGCCCGCCGATCCACTTGGTGGCGGAGTGGACCACGATGTCGGCGCCCCACTCGAGGGGCCGGCACAGGTAGGGCGTGGCGAAGGTGTTGTCCACGATCAGGGGGATGCCGTGCTCGTGGGCGATCTTCGCCACCGCTTCGATGTCCAGCACGTCCAGCTTCGGATTGCCGATGACCTCCGCGAAGATGCACCGCGTGCGCTCGTTGATGGCACGGCGGAAGTTCTCGGGGTCCGAGGGGTCGACGAACCGCACCGTGATCCCGAGATCGCGGAAGGTGTTGGCGAAGAGCTGATACGTGCCGCCGTACAGGCTGGAGGAAGCCACGACCTCCTCGCCCGCGCGGGTGATGTTGGTGATGGCCAAGGTGGTCGCGGCCTGGCCGCTGGCCGTGGCGACGGCCGCTACCCCGCCCTCCAGGTACGCCATGCGCTTCTCGAAGACCTCGGTGGTCGGGTTGCCGATACGGGTGTAGATGTTGCCCGGTTCGTCCAGATTGAAGAGCTGGGCTGCGTGGTCCGTGTTCTGAAAGACGAAGGAAGTGGTCTGGTAGATGGGAACGGCCCGGGCACCGGTTGCGGGATCCGGCGCCTGGCCGGCATGCACAGCCAGGGTCTCGATCTGGTATTCGCGGAACGGATCATGCCGATCGGCCACACCTGCTCCCTCCCCGCTCTGGCAGCGCCGTGATGCACCGCGGCCCGGTCCCTTTCGCCGACCGGGCCCCGACGGATGGCATGGGTATTGAGATTAGCTGATTCGCGAAGGTCGCGCCGCTTCCTGCCCCGGCACCGCGCCGGCGGGGGGTCATGCCGGGGCGGGGACCTGCCGGCTACGTGTGCCGATTGCTGCGGATCAGGGCGAAGACTTCCTGGCGGCTGGCCACGTTCTCCCGGAACAAGCCACGCACCGCCGAGGTGACCGCGTAGGACCCCGGCTTCTGGATCCCACGCATGGTCATGCACAGATGCTCGGCCTCGATGACGACCACGAGACCCCGCGGGTTCAGCCGTCGCTCGATGGCGTCGGCGATCTGGACCGTCAGCCGCTCCTGTAGCTGGGGACGGCGGGAGGCGACCTCGACGGCCCGCGCCAGCTTGCTGAGCCCGGTGATTCGTCCGTTGCGGGGCAGGTAGGCGACGTGGGCGCGGCCGTGGAAGGGCAGCAGGTGATGTTCGCACATGGAGTAGAAGGGGATGTCCTTGACCAGCACGACCTCGTCGTGATCGGTTTCGAAGAAGACGTCCAGCTCGTCGGCCGGGTCCCGACCCAGGCCGCTGAAAAGCTCCTGGTACGCCCGGGCCACGCGGCGCGGCGTGTCCACCAGGCCCTCCCGCTGGGGGTCCTCGCCGATGGCCTCGAGGATGGCTAGGATCGCACGCTCGATCTGCTGCAGGTCGAACTTCTCGGCACGGCGGGGCATGGACACCGGCTCCTTTCCCTGGGAATGTTCGCCTAACGCCCCCATTCTACCGGAAGCACCGCCCATGCCCAAGAAAGGGGCCGGGTGCCTTCACCCGCCGTGAATGCGGGCGACGCACCAGAGGACGGCGATGCCGCAAGCCCCTTCCATGGCCAGCAGCACCACCAGCCAGCGCAAGCCGGCGGCCGCTTCCTCGCTGCCCGCGGGGCGGCGCAGAAGGCGCGACACGCCGAGGGAGATGACGCCTCCGGCAACCAGCATGCCCAGGGCGCCCGCCATCTTCGCCAACAACAGGCGCCCGTAGACGGTAGCCGGCAGGCGCGCGGGCTCCCAGGGCAGGGAGAGGACGCGGGCAAGGCCGCTCAGCACGACGAGGCCCGCCGCGCCGGCGGCCAGGTGGTGGAACCGGCCGATGAGGTCCAGCCAGAGCCGGCGCCGCTCCGGCGGCGGCTCGCCAGCCAGCACGGGAGCCACGACCAGCAGCTGGTACAGGACGCTGCCCAACCAGAGGACCGCGCCCAGGTCATGGGCCCAGGTCCACCACGCCCCCCGTCCCACAGGCGTCGCCCCCCGCCCACCCTACGCGGGGGCGACGCCGTCTAGAACCGGCCGCAGCGGCCCTGGGGCGCTCACGCTCCTTCGGGACGGGGCGGCCAGGGGTCGACCGTCAGCTCCTCCCGCTCCCCGTAACGGATCAGGTCCACCCGCAGCACGGCCCGCTCGGCCGGATCCCGGGCTTCGTCCCCGTACCACTCGCGGACGAACTCGTCCACCAGGGGATCCACGTACACCTCGACGGAGGCCGGTTCGGCCGCTGCCGCTCCCGCGTTCCCCGGCACCGGCCCGGTGCCCTCCAGGGGCACCGTCACCGCGTGAAAGCCGCCTTCAGGGGGCGGACCCAGCCGGACCTCCGGAGGCAGGTTGGGCGAGCAGCAACCGCTGACGAGATAGGCGACCACCGTCAGGCAGTGGTGGAGCTCCGGCCGCCCCGCCAGCTCCTTCCGCACATACGCCGCCGCGGCCGGAGAGAGCCTCACCCGCACCGCGCCCACCTCCCCGCCCGCGGGCGCCGGCGCCGGCGCCCGTTCTTCCGATGTAGTTGTAGTACAATCAAGTCTGGCACGGATTTCGAGGGATCGCAAAGGAGCGTGGCGTCCATGAGCGCGACCCAGGTTCTCGCCCAGCCCGCGGAGGTACC
>QGUQ01000497.1 GCA_003242195.1 Bacillota bacterium
CAATCGGCTGGACGTGGCGCTGCGGCATTATCTGCGCTGAGGGAGGCGGCAGCGGTGGCGGCGGAGTGGGAGAGGGCCAACGGTCTGGTGTTGCGTGCCGGGCCCATGGGCACGGTGCGGGTCCAGGCGGTGGAGCCGGAGCAGGCGCCGTGGGTGAGCCGGCGGTGGCACCACTGGGAGCTGGAGCAGGCGCGGAGGCAGGCGGCGGAGGAGGTCCGCGAGCTGCAGTGGGCTCTCGCGCGGGCCGAGGCGCGGATCCGGTCGCTGGAGCAAGAGCGGGAGGCGCTTCGGCGCCGCCTCGGCCAGGCGTTGAAGGAGCGCCGCTCGTGGAAGCGCAAGGCGTTGGGCGAGGAGCTGGACGTCTCGCCGGTGCGCGAGATCGTGTCCGTCGCCGGGGGCGACGCCGGCGAGGTCTGGCGGGTCACGCTGGACGCGGCGCCGGATGCGCCCAGCGGTCTGGTGTACGCGGAGGCCTTGCGCCAGGCCCGGGCGGACGGCGCAGAGCTGCGCCGGGTCGTGCGGACCCGCCAGGGCTGGGAGGCGGAGCTGCTGCGGAGGGTGCGGGTCCCGGAGTGGGAGTCGGTCTTGTCTATATTGTCTTGAGAATTTAGGCGTTATTGTCGCAGGGGTGTCACGGGACTTTGGAGCCTAGGGAGGGCCAAGAAACCCTTGTGCCACAAGGGTTTCTTGCTTTTCAGGGGCGATAGTACGTGGAAGCAGGGTGTAGCGGGTTGTAGTAGACAAGACGAAACCCCCTCGGTACGCTAGGAGTTGGCGAAAACCACCAACGTACCGGGGGGGTTCTCTGTGCGCACCGCTAGTGTATCCCAGCAGGTTGCGCCGTGTCTACCTGTGGTGCCGGCCACCGGGGAGGTGCTCGAGGACGGGGGCCGGCCCTGGAGGCAGAAGCGCATGGGCGCGGAGCGTGTAGCGGCGGCGCTGCAGCGGATCGGGCTTGAGGGACCTGCGGCACGGTGCCGGGAGTGTGGCACCGTGCTTGTCTTTCGGGAGTGCGCCGGCAACTCGAGCCACTATCGGCGGCTGCAGCACGCGAACTTTTGCCGGGTGAGGCTCTGCCCAATGTGCACCTGGCGCCGGTCGCTGCGGCTGATGGCGATCACCCTGCGGGTCGTGCACGCGGCGGTGGCCGAGGATCCGCGCGTGGGGTGGGTGCTGCTCACGCTGACGCAGCGGAACGTGGGTGATGGGGAGCTGGCGGCGGAGATTGGGCGGATCTTGCGGGGCTGGATATCGCTGCGGAAGCGTCGGGAGCTGCGGGGTGTACGGGGATGGCTCCGGACGCTTGAGGTGACCTATAACGAGCAGGCGCAGACCTGGCATCCGCACTTGCACGTGTTGCTCGCTGTTCGGCCGTCCTACTGGTCGCGGGATTACATCCCGCATGCTCGGTGGGTCGATCTCTGGGCAGAGTCCCTCGGTTTGGATTACCGCCCGTCCGTGGAGGTGCATGCCGTCCGGCCGCGGCCGGGGAAGCGGGGGCGGCCGGCGCTTGCCGCGGCCGTGGCGGAGGTTACAAAGTACCAGGTCAAGGATCAGGATCTGTGGGCTGGCGTGTCGGACGAGGAGCTGGATCAGCGGCTGGCGGTGTTGCTCGGCGCGTTGTGGGGGCGGCGGTTGTACGACTGGGGCGGCTGGTTGCGCCGGATCGCCCGGTCGGTCGGCGACACGGGGGAGGAGCTGGAGGACCTGGTGCACGTGGATCCGGACGGGGCGGGGGCCGCCGCCTGTCCGGTGTGCAGCAGCTCGCTCGTGGAGCATCTGTTCCGCTGGCTCGGCGGCCAGTTCGTGGGCTGAGGCTGACGCGGGCCGGGGCATCGCCTGGCGCGGCGGCTGAAGCCTGCG
>QGUQ01000108.1 GCA_003242195.1 Bacillota bacterium
AGTGCCGCGCGCCTACACCAGTCCCGTCGAGCCGGGCGCCGGCGTGGACGATGGCGTCGGCTCGCGCCGCGGCCTCCAGAACCTGCGGGGGCAGGCTGCGGGCCCGGCCCGGGATGTGGGTGTCGGAGAGCACCAGGATCTGGCGGGTGTCGCCTTCAGGCCTCACGAGCACCGGCGCTCCCGCCCGTTTCCTCCGCCACCCGCCGCCCGAAGGCCTCCAGTAGGCGCGAGAACACGGGGCCCGGCTTGCCCTCGCCCACCGGTCGGCCGTCGATTTCCACCACGGCTAGGATCTCGCTGTTGGTCCCCGACAGCAGCACCTCGCCGGCCCGCTCCAGCCACGTGGCGGGAATCGCCTGCTCGCGCACCTCGATGCCGTTCTCCCGCGCCAGTTCGATGACCACGCCGCGCGTCACGCCCGGCAGGATGTTGGCCAGGGGGTGGGTGTACAGCGTCCCGTCCAGCAGCACGAACACGTTGCTGCTGGTGCCCTCGGTGACCAGGCCATCCCGGACGAAGATGGCCTCATAGGCACCGGCGCGGGCCGCCTGCTGGCGGGCCAGCACGTTGGGCAGCAGCCCCGTGGTCTTCACCCAGCACAACCCCCAGCGGTTGTCGGAGACGGTGATGGCCCGCACGCCGTCGCGCACGGCCTCCGGGGACGGACCGCCGCCGGACCGGGCGATGGCCACCACCGTGGGCTGGAGGCCCTCGCTCCACGTGTGCGCCCGCGGCGCCACGCCACGCGTCACGTGAAGATAGATGGACCCGTCACGGACGCCGTTGCGCTGCAGAAGCTCGTCGATGATCCGCGCCCATTCCTCCCGGGAGTGGGGCAACGGGATTTCCAGCGCCGCCGCGCTCTGCTCCAGGCGCTCCAGGTGCTGCTGCAGGCGGAACGGGCGCCCGTTGTAGCAGCGGATCACCTCGTAGATGGCGTCGGCAAACAGGAAGCCGCGGTCCTCCACCGGCACCACGGCTTCGGCGTAGGGGACGAACCGCCCGTTAAGATAGACCGTCTCCGGCGACAAAGCGTTCCCCTCCCCTGTCCTCCGCCCTGACGTCACGCACCGCGCGAACGGTCTGGCGAATTCGCCGCAGGCCGTCCGCGCGGTACAGCACGTTGCCCACCACGACGGTGTCGGCGATGGCCGCCATGGTCGCGGCCTGGTGCCCGCCGGTGATGCCCCCGCCGTAGAACAGGCGCGCGCCCCGCACCACCTCGGCCGCCGCCCGCACCCAGGCGGGGTCACCGAAACGGCCACTGTATTCAATGTACACGATCCCCGCCCGGAGCAGGCGGTCGCCGACGGCCGCCCAGGCAGCCACCTCCTCCGCCGACGCCGGCACCGCCGCCGCCGATACCCGGGCCACCGTGGACGCCGGGTTGCAGACGATATAGGCTTCGGTCACCACGCGCTCCCAGGGGAGGTAGGGGCCGAGCCGCTGGAGGGCCTCGCGGTGGGCTCCCACCAGCCAGCGGGGATCCCGGGTGTTGAGGACCATGGGGATGAAGTAGAGGTCGGCCCCCGGCACCGCCGCCTCCAGGTCGGAGACTTCGATGGCCACGGGCAACCCCGTGCTCCGCGCCGCGTCCAACAAGCGCTCCACGTCGCTCCGCCGGATGCCGTCGCTGCCACCCAGGATCAGGGCGTCGGTCCCGGTCGCCGCCAAGCCGGCGATGGCGCTCGCCGGCAAGGGGCGGGCGGGATCGATCTTGACGGCATGCCGCCAGATACGCCAGTCCACGGCGACTCCTCCCTCGCCAGCCCGTCTTCTATTACGGTTTCGCCGGGCCGGGACCCTGCCGCCGGCGGCGATTCTCCAGAAGTAGCCAGGCACAGGGCAGGACCACGAGGGTCAGGGCGGTGGAGGAAAAGAGGCCACCAGCGAGGACCACGGACAGGGGCGCCTCCAGCTCACTCCCCTCGCCCGGGAGGACGGCCATGGGCAGGGCGCCCAGCAGCGTCGTCAGAGCGGTCATCAGCACGGGCCGCAGCCGGCGTGACCACGCGCGGCGGATCGCCTCCCCCGGGCCGGCGCCGGCCGCCCGCTCCCGGATAGCCGCATCCACCAGGACGATGCCGTTGTTGACGGCGATGCCCGCCAGGACGATGCCGCCCATGACCGCCGTCAGGCCCAGGGCGTTGCCGGCGGCCCACAGCCCCAGGATGCCGCCCACCAGGGCGAGGGGCAGCGTGAGCATGATGAGGAGGGGATAGCGCAACGACTCGAACTGGGCGGCCATCACCATGTACACCAGCAACAACGCACCCACCGCGGCAGGGATGAGGGTGGAGAATCCTTCCTCCATCAGGACGGCCGTACCCGCAGGGCGTACCGTGATGCCGGGCGGCAGGGACGCGGCGGCCGCCGCCCGGAGCGCCCGGTCCAGGGCGGTGCCGAAGTCCACGCCCTCCACACGAGCCGTCACCGTTGCCGTTCGCAGGCCGTCCCGCCGTACGACTCGCTGGGGGCTCTCACCCGGGAGGAGCGAGGCCACCTCCTCCACGGGCGTCCAGCCACCCGTGCCCCTCAGCTCCACGCGCCCCAGGGCGCTCACCTCCTGGGCCTCGGCCGGCCAGGACCGCAACACCACCGGCACCCACTCGCCGTCGACGCGGCCGCGGGCAACCACGTCCCCGGCCACGGCCACCCGCAGCTGCTCGGCCACCTGAGCGGGCAGCAGCCCGCGGCGGATGGCCGCGGCGGCGTCGACCCGTAGAGCCAGCTCGGGTTGCCGGTGGTCCAGGTCCGCCGCCACGTCGCGCAGCCCCGGCACCGCCGCCAGTGCCTGCCGCACGGCCGTGACCGCCTCCCGCAGGGCCTGGGGGTCGGAACCCGTGACCGCCAGCTCCACCACGGGGGCCGCCGCCCCCACTTCTACCCACACGTTGCGGGGCCGGACCGTCACCTGGGCCCCCAGCCCGCGGAGGTCCGGGTCACGGGCCAAGAGCTCCCGCAACCGGGTTGCCAGGGTCTGGCCGGCCGCGGCTCCTCCGCGGTCCAGCTGCACCCGCACCAGCCCGCGGTGGGGTGCCCCTTCCTCGCCCGGGAGGTCCCCTTGCCCGCCGCGGCTGATGAAATAGGACACGCCCGGAAGCCGGGCCACCACGGCCTCCACCCGGCGCAGGGCGGCGCCCGTCTGGGCGAGGGTGGCCCCCGCGGGCAGTTCCAGGGCCACGTCCACGGCGCCGCCGCTGACGTCGGGGAGGAACTCGGTGCCCACCTGCCGGCCCAGGGGCAGGACCGCCAGGACCAGGCACAGGCCGCCCGCCACCACCAGGCCGGGCCTGGCCAGGCACCGCTCCAGCCAGGCGGGCACGGCCGTCGCAGCGGCCCCGCGGTGGGCCGCCCGTCCGGAACGATCGCCCTCGGCCTCCCGGCCCGGCTGCCGCAGCCACCAGGCGGCAAGGGCGGGTACCAGGGTCACCGAGACGAGCAGGGACATGACCTGGGCCAGCACGTTGGCCAGGGCCAGGTCGCGAAAGAGCTGGCCGGTGAGACCGCCCAGGAAGGCGACGGGCAGAAAGACGATGACGTTGGTCAGGGTCGAGCCGGTGATGGCGCCGGCCACTTCCGCGGTACCGGCGTCCGCGGCGCGGCGGGGATCGAGTCCCTCCTCCCGCCGGCGGGCGATGCTCTCCAGGACGACGATGGCCTGGTCCACCAGGATCCCGGCGCTCAGGGCCAGGCCGCCAAGACTCATGACGTTGAGGGTGATGCCCACCACGTGCATGGTAGCCAGGGTGGCGCACACCGACACGGGGATCGCCGCCGCAAGGACAGCCACCGCCCGCAGGTCGCGGAGGAACACCCAGAGCACCAGCACCGCCAACAGCCCGCCGACCACCAGGGACTGGGCCACGCCGCCCACGGCGCGCTCGACGAGCCGGCCGCCATCGTGGGTCACGATCAGGCGCGTGCCCGGCAGGTCCGCCACCAGCCGGTGCAGCTCCGCGCGGACCGCCCGGGCCACGGCGACCGTATTGGCACCCGCCTGCTGGTACACCAACAGGCTGACCCCGTCCCGGCCGTCGATGCGCTCGATCCCACCGGCGGGCTCGTTGCGCACGACGACGTCGGCCACGTCGGCCAGCCGCACGGGGACCGCCCCAGCCGCCACGGGCAGCCCGGCGGCCGCGGGCGGGACGGCGCCCGGCCCGACAAGGGACCGAGCCGCACCGGCGGGCGGCCGCACCCACGCCGGATCGGACAGGCCGACGACGATCCGTTCCAAGGCCTCCGGGCCCGTGAAGCCCCCTTCCACCCGCAGCGGCCAGTGCCGCCCGCCGGCGGCATCCCGGACCGTGCCCACGGCGGCCCCGTGGGCGGCCGCGGCCACGGCCGCCCGCACCTGCGCCGGTGACAGGCCGTGACGGCGCAGCGCGGCCGGGTCCAGGACGACCTCCATCCTGCGGGAAGGAGCGCCGCGCAGGACGACGGTGGCGACGCCGGGTACCTGCTCGAGCCGCGGCACCACCCGCTCCCGGATCAGGCGGGCGAGGACGTCACGTTCCGAAGGTCCCGCGGCGCTGATCTCCATCACCGGCAGCTGGTCGGGATCGAAGCGGAAGAACAGGGGCCGGGCCGCGCCCTCCGGCAGGGGTACGGGGTCCAGGCGCCGTGCGATCTCATCCCGGACGGCCTCCATGTCGCTGCCCCACTGGAAGCGGGCGACGACGACGGACGTGTTCTCCCGGGACTCGGACACCAGCTCCCGCAGCCCGTTCACCGTGCTCAGGGCCTGCTCCACGGGCTCGGTCACCAGCTCGGCCACCGCCTCGGGCGAGGCGCCCGGGTATGAGATGACGACGGTCACCACCGGCGGGATCAGCTCGGGAAGGAGACCGAGGGGCAGCGCCCGTATCGCGAAGAGGCCGGCCCAGACGGCGACGCCGATGGCCATGAGGGTCGCCACCGGCCGGCTGATGGACCACCGCCAAAGGGGCACGCTGAACCCCTCCCAAGAGGTGCCAAAAAGGTACCGGCGGCGCCCAGGCGCCGCCGGTACCAGCCTACCCCTTTTCCCGCTCGCTCATTCCGGAGCATCCAGCCGCTGGCGCAACAGCTCGTTGACCCGCTGCGGATTCGCCTTGCCCCGGCTGAGGCGCATGACCTGGCCCACCAGGAAGCTCAGGGCATTGGTCTTGCCGCCGCGATAGTTGGCCACCGCCTCCGGGTTCTCGGCGATGACCTGCTCCACCCACGCCACCAGCTGGCCTTCGTCCGTGACCTGGACCAGGCCCCGCTCCTTGACGATGGCCTCCGGATGCCGGCCGGTCTCCAGCATCTCGGCGAAGACCTGCTTGGCGATCTTGCCGCTGATGGTGCCCTTGTCGATCAGCTTCAGCAGGTCGGCCAGGTCGCCGGGGCCGAAGGGCAAGTCGGCCACCGACTTGCCCGAGGCGTTGAGATGGGCCAGGAGCTCGCTCATGAGCCAGTTGCTGGCCGCCTTGGGCACCACGCCGGCCGCCACCACCGCCTCGAAGAAATCGGCTAGCGCCCGGTCGGCGGTCAGCACGCCGGCATCGTAGGCGGGCAGGCCGTACTCCCGGACGTAGCGCTCCCGCCGCTGGCGGGGCAGTTCGGGCAGGCGGGCCCGGATGCCCTCGACCCATTCCTCCGTCAACACCAGCCGCGGCAGGTCGGGCTCGGGGAAGTAGCGGTAGTCGTGGGCCTCCTCCTTGCCCCGGGAGGGCCGGGTGCGGCCCTTCTGCTCGTCCCAGTGCCGCGTCTCCCGGGCCAGCGGTTCTCCCCGCCGGACGGCCTCCAGATGCCGCTGCACCTCGTACTCGATGGCCCGGACCACCGACCGGAAGGAGTTCAGGTTCTTGATCTCCGTGATGGGCGTCCGCAGGTCGCCGCCGTCGGGAGCGGCACCCGCCACGCACACGTTGACGTTGGCGTCGCAGCGCAGGGAGCCCTCCTCCATGCGCACATCGGAGACGCCGGTGTAGAGGATCGCCGTGCGCAGTTCCTGGAGGAAGGCCCGTGCCTCCTCGGCGGAGGCGATGTCGGGCTCGGTGACGATCTCGATCAGGGGCACGCCGGCGCGGTTGAAGTCCAGCAGCGTGCCGGTGGCGTCCTGGTCGTGGAGGGACTTGCCCGCATCCTCCTCCAGGTGCAGGCGCCGGATGCGCACCCGCTTGCTGCCGCCCGGCGTGTCGATCTCCACCCAGCCACCGGTGGCCAGCGGCTGGTCGTACTGGGAGATCTGGTAGCCCTTGGGCAGGTCCGGGTAGGTGTAGTTCTTCCGGTCGAACTTGGTCTCCCGAGCGATGCGGCAGTTGAGGGCCAGTGCCGCCAGCACGGCGTACTCCAGGGCTTCCTCGTTCAGCACCGGGAGCGTGCCGGGCAGCCCCATGCAGACCGGGCAGATGTGGGTGTTGGGTGCGGCCCCGAACTCGTTGGGGCAGTTGCAGAAGATCTTCGACCGCGTCCGGAGCTCGACGTGCACCTCCAGCCCCACGATCACCCGGTACCGGAGGCCGTCCCGTTCCTGCCATGCCCCGCCGACCGCCGGCACTGCCGCGGTCCCGGTGCCCCTCGCCGACTGGGCCTGGGACGCTGTTGCTGGATGGTTCACACCGCAACCCTCCCCAGCGGCGGCCGCAGGTCCAGCCGCAGCCGTTGTTCGATGGCGTAGGCGACCCGCAGGACGGTGACCTCGTCAAAGGGGCGCCCGATCACCTGGAGACCGACGGGCAGGCCGCCGGCGAAGCCACACGGGACGGAGA
>QGUQ01000109.1 GCA_003242195.1 Bacillota bacterium
GCTCCCGAGCGCGGCGGGGCCCTGGACCTGATCCGCGATGCCCGGGAGGCCGGTGTCGTGGTGGCGGCCGGTCATTCCGACGCGACCTACGAGCAGATGGCGGCGGCGGTGGAGGCGGGCGTGAGCCACGTCATCCACACGTTCAACGGCATGCGCGGGCTGCATCACCGGGAGCCGGGCGTCGTGGGCGCTGCCCTGGACTTCGAGGTCGTGACGTGCGAGCTGATCGCCGACGGCCTCCACGTACACCCGGCCGCCCTTCGCCTGCTCTACCGGGTGAAGGGGCCTGGGGGCACGGTGCTGGTGACCGACGCCATCGCCGCTGCCGGTCTGCCCGACGGCCGCTACGAACTGGGTGGCCTGGCGATCCGGGTGAGCGGCGGGCGTGCAGAGCTGGCCGACGGCAGCTCTCTGGCGGGCAGCACGCTGACCATGGACCGGGCGTTCCGGAACGCCGTGCGCTTCCTGGGGGTGTCCATTCCGGAGGCCGTCGCCATGACCAGCACCACGCCCGCCCGCGTGGCCGGCTGGGGGCATTGCAAGGGGCGGTTGGCCCCGGGCTATGACGCCGACCTGGTGCTCCTCGACTCCTCCCTCCGGGTGCGGGCGACGATGGTGGAAGGCCGGTTCGTCTACGAGGCCAGCACCCAGGGAGGGGAGGAACCGTCTTGAGCGCCAGCGACCGGCGCCAGGAGATCCTTCAGCTCCTGTACCAGCACCAGCGCATGCGAGTGGCGGAATTGAGCGAGATGCTGGGCGTCAGCGAGGTCACGGTTCGGCGCTATCTGGCCCAGCTCGCCGAGGAAGGGAAGGTCCGCCGTTACCACGGATGGGCGGCCCTGGCTTCCGAGGCGGCGGCCGAGCGGTCCTTCCGGGAACGGGCCCAGCAGGCCACGGAGGAGAAGGAACGGATCGCCCGCCAGGCCGCCAGCATGGTTCCGGACGGAGCCACCGTGATGCTCAGCGGGGGCACGACCACGGCACGGATCGTTCACCACCTGCGGGACCGGACGGGGCTGACGATCATCACCTCCGCGCTGAACATCGCCGCCGAAGTCGTGGAGTGGGAATCCTGCCGGCTGATCGTCTGCGGCGGCCTCGTGCGGGACGGTTCCTATCAGATGATCGGCCCCGCGGCCGTGGCCACCATCCAGCGGCTGACGGCGGACTTTGCCTTCATCGGCGTCGACGGCATCACCACCCGGCACGGGCTCACCACCTCGGACATCTTCGAGGCCGAGGTCGACGCGGCCATGATCCGGGCGGCTCGCCATGCCGTCGTGGTGGCGGACAGCCGCAAGCTGGGACGGACCGGCGTGGCCGTGATCGGGCCGGTGAGCGAGGTCGGCACGTTGATCACGGATCACAAGGCCTCGCCCCACATCTGCCGGGACCTGGAGGATCATGGCGTCGAAGTGGTCCGGGTGTGAGAGCGACCATAGCCGGAACGGGAAGCGGAGGAAGTACCCATGCCATTGGTGGATCCTCGTGAAGTCCTGCCCCGGGCGGCGGCGGCAGGCTATGCCGTGCCCGCCCTCAATTTCCACAGCCTCGACATGGTACCCGCCCTGCTTGAGGTGGCGGAGGCCGAGAGGTCGCCCGTGATCCTGCAGGCGTCAAAGGGCACCATCGACTTCCTCGGCTTCGAGGCCATCGCGGCGGTGGTCCAGGCGGCGGCACGCCGCTGCCGCGTGCCGGTGGTCCTGCACCTGGACCATGCCAGCGAGTACGGGCTCATCCTCGGGGCTCTGCGCCACGGGTTCACCTCCGTGATGGCCGACGGGTCGTCGCTGCCCTTCGAGGAGAACGTGTCGCTGACGGCCAAGGTGGTCCAGGCCGCCCACGCCGCCGGTGTGGCGGTAGAGGGGGAGCTGGGGTACGTTCCGCGGGCCGCGGAACCCGGGGCGGAGGCCGGGTCCGGCGCCCCGGAGGTCTACGATTTCACCCGTCCCGAGCAGGCCGAGGAGTTCGTGGCGCGTACGGGTGTCGACAGTCTGGCAGTGGCCGTGGGTACGGTACACGGCCTCTACCGGGAGACACCGCGCCTGGACCTGGAACGGCTCGCGGCCATTCGTGCCCGCGTGCCGGTGCCGCTGGTGCTGCATGGCGGTTCGGGCGTGCCGGCGGAGATGCTGCAAGCCGCCATCGCCCGGGGTGTGGCCAAGGTGAACTTCGCCACCGAACTCAAGCACGCCTGGACGGGCGGTCTGCGCGCGGCCTTGGCCGGCGAGGAGACGGATCCGCGGAAGGTCCTGCAGCCGGCCCTGCGGGCCCTCCAGGTCGAGGCGGCCGCGAAGATGCGCCTCTGCGGGTCGCGGGGGCGGGTGTGAGCCGTGCACCCGGAACCGGTGGGAGCGGGGGAGGGCGGCGACCGCGTGCTGGCGGTCTGCCTCAACCCTGCCCTCGACGTGACCTATGAGATCGACGCCCTGCGTCGCGGGACGACCCACCGGGTGCGACGGGTTCACGCGCGCGCCGGGGGGAAGGGGGTCAACGTCGCCCGTGTCCTGGCGAGGCTCGGCGTTCCGGTGGTGGTTGCCGGCTTCGCCGGCGGGGCCACCGGGCGACTCATCGAGACCTCCCTCTCCGAGGCGGGCTTCGACACCCGCTGGGTCTGGGTCGACGGCGAAACCCGGCGCTGCCTGGCGGTGGTCGAGCAGGGTGGGACAGAGGCCGCCGCGGCAGGGGGCATCGCCACCGAGTTCAACGAGCCCGGTCCCGAGATCTCCCCCGCTTCATGGCGACGGTTCACGAGCTGGTTCGAGGAGTGGATGCGCCGGGAAGGGTTCGCGGCCGTGGTCCTCTCAGGGAGTCTCCCTCCGGGCCTGCCGCCCGACGCCTACGCGCGCTTAATCGCGCTGGCGCGGGCGGCCGGTGTGCCGGCGGTCCTGGACACCAGCGGCGAGGCCTTGCGCAGGGGGATCGCCGCGGCTCCCCACATCGTCAAGCCCAACCTGCGTGAACTGGGAGATCTCCCGGGTGCGGGAGCCTGGGACGACGGGGTTGCGGCGGACCAGGCCCCCGGCCACGGGCCTGACCCATGGCCGGTCGATGCGGACGTCGCCGGGGACGCCGGAAGCGTCGACGAGCCGCCGCCCCTGGCTTGGCAGGTGGCCCGGGCCGCTGAGGCGCTGCGGGCGGCCGGGCCGGAAACGGTGGTCGTCTCCATGGGGGCGGGCGGCCTGGTGGCGGCTACCGCAGGCGGGACATGGTGGGCCCGAGCCCCGGTGCTGCGCGGCAACCCCGTCGGTGCCGGCGACGCCTTGGTCGCAGCCCTGGTCCATGGGGGGCTGCGGGGCTGGGCCTGGCCCGACCGGCTTGCCCATGCCGCGGCCGTGGCCGCCGCGGCGGTGGCATCGCCGGTGGCCGGAGACTTTGTGGCCGACGTGTACGCCCGCCTCCGAGACCGGGTTCACGTACAGGCCCTCTCCTCGGCCTCTCCGGGCGGTTGGTGCCCGTCTCGTTAGCGGCCGTTCGTCCTCCTTTTCGGCCGGCGCCGCGCCACGGCTCGCTCATTCTCTGACATGCGACTCTTTCTGTGATAAAGTAAGAGATATTTCGCCCAGCAGGGGCCGGGCCACGGCCGGTGCCTCTACGGCGACCGCCGGAGAATCCGGGGCGTGGTTCCGGGTCGGAAAGGAGACGGTTCTTTGGGAGATCAGGCGCGCAGTCCGAAAACCGGTACCATCGGGCACTTCGAGATCGCAGCCAGGGACGCGAGAAAGCTCAAGGCCTTCCTCGAGTCCGTGTTTGGCTGGAAGATCACCGATGACGGCAGCGAGGTGCTGCCCATCTCCGGCGAAGACGCGGGCATCAACGGTCATATCCTGGGCTGGCCCCATGAAGGACATCCTACTTATCTCACCTTCTACGTGAAGGTGGACAACATCCAGGCCACATTGGACAAGGTCACCCGGGCCGGCGGCACGGTGATCGTTCCCCAGACGGAGATCCCTGGGGGCGGCGGCCGATTTGCCCAGTTCACCGATCCCGAGGGTCACATACTGGGCGTCTACGCCGAGCCGTAGTTGCAGCCACCGGCCTGGAGGGGTCGTTCGACCCCCCGCAGGAGAAGATCCTAGCCGGTGCCGAGGCCCGGGCCGCCTGCTGCCTTCGGGGCCGGCGGCGGGGCGGCCCACGTCGGTGGGGTGCCGGGCGACGACCTCGGAGTCATCGGTGGGTCTCCATGGCATGGCGGTACGCTGCCACCGGGTCGCCCGGCAGCTTCCACCCGAACTCCACCAGCGTTGCCGCCAGGACCCGGACGAACCGCTCGCCCTTCTCGGGGCGGGCGTTTTCGCCCATGTGGCCGGCCCGCCACACCTTGCCGGCAGCAGGCCCCCAACTGCCCGCCATCATCACGCCCCGGCGCTCCCACATGGCGCGGCGGATCTCCGCTTCCCGCTCCCGGAGGGGTTCCGGGATGAGCCAGGCGGTCACCGAACGGGCCGCGGCGCGGGGTTCGGGGTAGAGCTCCAGCCCGGCGGCCTCGCCCGCGGCCCGGATGGCCCGGGCCAGCCGCTCGTGTCTCGCCAGGCGCGCTTCCTCCCCCTCGGCCAGGGCCGCCTCCACCGCCGCGTACAGGGCGTAGACGTCCGAGGTGGACGGCGTGTAGGGGAAGACGCCCTTCTCTAGCCACTGCTCGCGCCAGAGGAGCAGGTTGAGGTAGACGCCGCGGATCCTCTCCCGGCGCCGCTCCATGGCTTGCCAGGCCGCCGGGCTGACGCTGAGGAAGGCCAGCCCCGGCGGGGCCGACAGGGCCTTCTGGGAGCCGCCCAGGACCACGTCGGCGTGCCAGGCGTCGGTCTCCAGCGGCTCCGCGGCGATGGCCGAGACGCTGTCCATGACGGTCAGGATGCCGTGCTCGTGGAGGACGGGCAACAACTGGTCCACCGGATTGGTGAGGCCCGTGGGCGTCTCGCAGTGCACCAGGGTCGCCAACTTGAAGGGGCCCCGCTGGCGGAGGAACCGGCGCAGGTCGTCGGCGTCCAGGGGCTGGCGGTCAGGGGCCTCGAAGACGGTGACCTCGGCCCCGTAATCGCGGGCGAACTCGGCGAAGCCGTGGCCGTACAGCCCGTTGGCCAGGGCCAGTACCCGATCCCCCGGTTCCACCAGCGAAGCGATGGCCGCCTCCAGACCCAGCAACCCCTCCCCGGCCAGGATGAGCACGTCGTTCCGGGTATGCAGCAGATCCTGCAGCCCGGCACAGGTCGCCCGGTAGAGTTCGGCGAAGTCCGGGTCCAGGTCGGAGTTGGCCACGGGTAGGGCCATGGCCTCACGTACCTGGCGCGAAACCTCGGTCGGGCCGGGCGTGAAGACCAGGCGCCCTTCCAGGTGCCGGGCGAAATCGAGGGGATGCCGGAACATTCCGGTGGTGCCGCGTTTCGCGATGGACTGGGTCACCGGTCGATCAGCCTCCAGGGGCAGGTGGTCATCGCTGCGCCTGCGGTTGCCGCGATCGCCGGGAATAGCCGTGGGACGAGGAAGCCTTGATGTCAAGATGCGCCGGCAGGGCGGGCTTGTCAAATCACCTCCCAGGAGTCATCGCATGGGGAACAGGAGTCCTCATGGATTTGCTGAATCTTGTTGAAGGATTCTTTCTCGCCGATCCTAACGTGCAAACGGCCGGCCGGTCCTGAAGGCCATACCAGCAAACGAATCGAAGCAACGTGCCGTACCCTAGCAGGGAGGTGAGCGTGTTGCAACGCCTGTTTCAGTGCAACGGCGGATGGTACTGGCTTTACGCGGCCATCGGTTTTGCCGTCCTGCTGCTCATTTCGTGACGGTGTGCCCGGGTTCAACTCGAGCCCTTTGGGCGCCGGGGGATTTCATGTTCCCGAAGGTTCGGATCTCCTTACTGGGCTACAAGGTTCAATTGCCATGAGACACCGTATTTGTCTTCGACCCAAGCAAACTTCTTGCTAAATGGATACGTCGCCAACGGCATTAAGACTTTTCCGCCTGCAGAGAGCTTCTCAAAGAGTCGATGAATCTCATCTTCGGTGTCACATTCGACATATAGCGAAATTGCCGGGGTAAACGTGAAGTCATGCTCAATGGGACTATCCATGCACATGAACAGCTGTCCCTTTAGGGAAAATGTAGCGTGCATCACGGCACCCTCTTTATCACCTGCATCCGCTCCATGGCGGGTGATGCTTAGGATTTCCGAATCTTCAAATAGAGAGGTGTAGAACCTCATTGCCTCTTCGGCCTGGCCGGTAAACATCAGACAGGTAAGGATTTTGGAGTTTGAACCCGCCACCGAGAACCAGCTCCCTTCGACCTCATCGTCAACACAACACCCGATTCTCGCCAAGGGAGACGCCGCGCCCTTACCCCTCGAAGCGGCTCGGTCCACCACCCGGGTGAGCGAGAGCCCGGGGCCGCCGAACCGGCACCTCGGCAGTGCGCGACTCGCACTTCGGGTATGATGCCCTTGCTACACCTTGTCCCAGCGGCGCTGGCGCGGCCCGTCCTTCAAATGGAGAGTGAGCCTGACTCGGCGGCCAGGCGCCCGAAGGCATCGGCCAGGCTGCCGCCGGCTGCGTATCGTTGCCGGATGGTACCCGGGGGTGCCTCGGCCACCAGGCGACCGCGCAGCATCATTCCTAGGCGATCGCACTGCTCGGCCTCGTCCATGTGGTGGGTGGTGACCAACACCGTGGTACCCGCGTCGGCCATGGCGTAGATCATCTCCCAAAACTGCCGGCGGGCCCGGGGGTCCACGCCGGAGGT
>QGUQ01000498.1 GCA_003242195.1 Bacillota bacterium
CCTGGCAAGCATCCGAGGCCGAACGGCCCCGCGCCCCCCCGGACCGCCCGGCGGGGCCCCGGGCGATCGCCACGCGCTGGGCGGTGGTGCCCCGCAGCAGGGTCAGCTCGACCCGGTCCCCCTGGCGCAGGGCGACGTAGGCCAGGGCCGCGGCCAGCTCCTTGAGGCGCCGGTCCTTGCCACCGAAGCCCAGGGAGGCCGACCCGTCCAGGAGCAGGTGCACCACCCGGTCCCGCTCGTCCGCGTATTCCCGCACGTAAGGGCGGTCCAGCCGGGCCAGGGCCCGCCAGTCCAGCCGGCGCGGGTCGTCGCCGCGAACGTATTCGCGGTAGTCGGCGAACTCCAGGGAGCTGCCCTTCCGGGAGGAGCGGTGGGGACCGGCGATGCGGCCCGCCAGAGGACGGCGGCCCAGCAGGCGCAAGCGGTTGAGCAGGGCCACCGTGGCCGGATCCGGCCACGTATGCAACGTGGCGGCCACCCCACTTCCTCCAGCTACCGCGCCGGCGGCGGCCTCGCGGCCGCCCGGCTGCCGACCGCCCTCGTCAGGCACCGCTCCCCGCCTCCTCAGGTATGACACCCCCCTCCCAGGGACGACTCCCCGCCTCCTCAGGCCCGGCTCCATGCCTCCAGCGTGGCGGCCAGTTCGTCCAGAACCCGGTCGGCGTCGACGCCGGCCGCCTCGGCCTCGAAGTTGAGCAGCACGCGGTGACGCAGGGCGGGTCGCAGGACGGCCTCCAGGTCCTGATACGAGACGTTGAGGCGCCCCGCCGTCAGCGCCCGGGCCTTGGCCCCCAGCAGCAGGGCTTGCAGGCCACGGGGGCTCGCCCCGTATCGGACGAACCGCCGCACCGCCTCCGGCGCTTCGGGGTGCTGCGGGTGGGTCATGGCCACCAGCCGCGCCGCCCGCTGGAGGACCTCGTCGGCCACGACCACGCCCCGGGTGAGGGCCAGCCACTCCAGGACCTCTTCGTCACCGCCGGCGACCGGTTCCGCCACCGGCTCGAAGAGGCCCGTGGTCAGGCGGGCGATGTCCGCCAGGGTGGCCTCGTCGGGGTAAGGGACCAGCACCTTGAACAGAAAGCGGTCCAGCTGGGCCTCGGGGAGGGGGTACGTTCCTTCCATTTCGATGGGGTTCTGGGTGGCCAGGACGAAGAAGGGCCGTGGCAGCGGCCGCGTGGCGCCGCCGGCGGTCACCTGCCGCTCCGCCATGGCCTCCAGCAGGGCGCTCTGGGTCTTGGGCGTGGCCCGGTTGACCTCGTCGGCCAGGACCAGGTTGGCCCAGATGGGGCCGGGCTCCCAGCGCCAGCCCCGGCGACCGTCGGGCCGTTCCTCCAGGATGCTGGTGCCCAGCAGGTCGCCCGGCATCAGGTCGGGTGTGAACTGGATGCGGGAGAAGTGTAGGCCGAGGACCCGGCCCAGGGCCCGAACCAGGGCCGTCTTGCCCAGGCCGGGCACGCCTTCCAGGAGCACGTGGCCGCCCGCCAGCAGCGCCCAGAGGACCTCCGACACCACCCGGGCCTGTCCCACCACCACCCGCTCGATCGCCGCCCGGGCGAGGGTGAAGCGCTCCTGGAAGCGCTCCAGGCGTTCCTCGAGAGTGCCGTCCTTGAGAACCTCTTCCCCGGTCACTCGCTCCACCCCCGTTTCACCGCGGCCGGACGTGTTCGGCCGTCGCGTTCCCCGTCCCGCCCGGGCTCGCCTCCCGAGCCGGTGGGGGCGCCCGGCCCGCCGTGAGGCGGCCGGTCCTCGCCGGTTACCGCCGGGTGCCGGCGGAGAAGTAGGCCTCGACGAGGCGCTCCAGCTCGGCGGGCAGCGGTTCTTCCCCCAGGTCCAGGGCCGGTCCCTTATACCCCTCT
>QGUQ01000110.1 GCA_003242195.1 Bacillota bacterium
CCAGGCGCAGGGCCGCCCGTGGCCGCACGACGCGGCGGAAGCCGAGGCGCCGGGCCTCGCGGATGCGGTCGGCCGCCCGCTGCACCGAGCGCACCTCTCCGGTGAGGCCGATCTCCCCGAAGACGACGGCGTCGGGATCGGCGGGGCGGTCCCGCCAGCTGGAGGCCAGGGCGACCGCTAGTCCGAGGTCCAACCCCGGCTCGTCGACCCGGACCCCACCGGCTGCCTTCAGGTACACGTCGCAGCTACCCAGGTTCAGGCCCGCCCGCTTGTCCAGCACGGCGATCACCAGCGCCGCCCGGCCCAGGTCGAGGCCGGTGGCCACCCGCCGGGGATGGCCGAAGGGCGTGGGCGCCACCAGCGCCTGGATCTCCACCAGTAGCGGGCGCGTCCCCTCCGTGGCCGCCACCACGATGGATCCGCTGGCACCGGCGGGCCGTTCCGAGAGAAGACGGGCGGAGGGGTTGGGCACCTCCACCAGCCCCCGGTCCTGCATCTCGAAAAGGGCGATCTCGTTGGTGGCGCCGAAGCGGTTCTTCACCGCCCGCAGCACCCGGTACGCGGTCTGGTGCTGGCTCTCGAAGTAGAGGACGGCGTCGACCATGTGCTCCACCACCCGCGGGCCGGCGATGGTCCCCGCGCGGGTGACGTGCCCGACCAGCACCAGCACCACCGACGTCTGCTTCGCCACGCCCTGCAGCAGGGCGGCGCTCTCCCGCACCTGGCTGACGGTACCGGGGGCGGAGGCGATGTCGGGATGGGCCATGGTTTGGATGGAGTCGATGACGGCCAGGACCGGCGCCGCCCGCTCGATGGCACCGGCCGCGGCCAGCGCGTCGGAGGTGGTCAGCACGGACAGCGCCGGCGCCAGGGCGCCCAGGCGCTCCGCCCGCAAGCGCACCTGGGCTGCCGATTCCTCGCCCGTCACGTAGAGCACGGGCATGCCGCGAGCCGCCAGGTGATGGGAGACCTGGAGGAGCAGCGTCGACTTGCCGACCCCGGGGTCTCCCCCGACCAGGACCACGGAACCGGGTACGAAGCCGCCGCCCAGGACGCGGTCCAGCTCGGGCATGCCGGTCTGCAGGCGGGGCAGCGTTCCCGGGTCGACCCGGTCGATGGCGATGGGCTCCACGGCCTCCCCGACGGGAGTCCGGGTGGGGCGCCGCGGACCGGGCCCCGCCTCGACCCGTTCCTCCACCAGCGTGTTCCAGGAGCCGCAATCCGGACAACGCCCTAGCCACTTGGGGCTGGTGTGACCGCAAGCCTGACAGACGAAGGCCGTTCGTGCGCGCAAGCCTGTCCTCCCCTCCCGCACCCGGCTACTCCCCGGCCGTGCCCCCCCTCCCTGCCATCCGCCGGGACGGGGCACGCCGGCGGTCCCGCGGTGTCGCCGCCGGAAAAACCGGGGGCGGTGCGGGACGATGCCCGCACCGCCCCCGGAAGCTGCGTGGAGGCTGGCTGGCCCGCCTCCCACTTCAGCGGCTGACCTCGCCGGACGCGGTACCGGCCTCGCCACCGGCACCGCCCTGCCCGGTCGCACCCGCCGCGGCCACCTTCTCCCCGTGGCGGAAGACGATCTTGCCCTCCTCATCGACGTCCACCACCACGGTGTCGCCTTCCTTGAAGCGCCCGGCCAGCATCTCCTCCGACAGCGGGTCCTCCACCAGCCGCGTGATGGTCCGCCGCAACGGCCGGGCACCGTAGATGACGTCGGAACCTTCCTTGACCAGCTTGCGCTTGGCCGCGCCCGTGACCTCCAGCTCCAGCCCGTGCTCCTTGAGCCGCTCCGCCACGCGATTGAGCATCAGGTCGACGATCTTCATCAGGTGCTCCTCCGTCAGGGCGTGGAAGACGATCAGCTCGTCGATGCGGTTCAGGAACTCGGGCCGGAAGGTCCGCTTCACCTCGTCCATGATCTTGCGCTTCATGTCCTCGTAGTCGGGCGCCTCCTGCTCGGCGGTCTGGAAGCCCACCCGGGATTGCCGTCGGATCAGGTCGGCGCCGACGTTGGAGGTCATGATGATCACCGTGTTGCGGAAGTCCACGGTGCGGCCCTTGGCCTCGGTGAGGCGGCCCTCCTCCAGGATCTGCAGGAGGACGTTGAACACCTCGGGGTGCGCCTTCTCGATCTCGTCAAAGACCACCACCGAATAGGGCCGCCGGCGCACGCGCTCGGTCAGCTGGCCGCCCTCCTCGTAACCCACGTAGCCCGGCGGCGAGCCGACCAGCCGCGAGACGGTGTGCCGCTCCATGTACTCCGACATGTCGAGGACGATCATGGCATCCTCGTCGCCGAACAGGGCCTCGGCCAGGGCCTTGGCCAGCTCCGTCTTGCCCACGCCCGTGGGGCCGAGGAAGATGAAGGAACCGATGGGCCGCCGCGGGTCCTTGAGGCCGGCCCGCGCCCGCCGGATCGCCCGGGCCACGGCACGCACCGCCTCGTCCTGGCCGACGATGCGTTCGTGCAGCACCTCCTCCAGCTTGAGCAGCCGCTCCCCCTCTTCCTGCTCGAGGCGGCGAACCGGAATGCCGGTCCAGCTGGAGACGATCTGGGCGATGTCGTCGGCCGTGACCACGATCTTCTCGTTCAGCTGGTGCTGTTGCCACTCGTTCTTCTTCCGCTCCAGCTCCTCCACCAGCTTCTGCTCCTGGTCGCGGAGGTTGGCGGCCTTCTCGAACTCCTGGGACTGGACGGCCGCCTCCTTCTCCTTGCGGATCTCCTCCAGGCGCCGCTCGATCTCCTTGAGCTCGGGCGGCGCGATGAAGGCCTGCAAGCGCGCCCGCGAGGCCGCCTCGTCGATCAGGTCGATGGCCTTGTCGGGAAGGTAACGGTCGGTGATGTAGCGGTCCGCCAGCTTGACCGCCGCCACCAGCGCGTCGTCGGTGATCTCCACCCGGTGATGGGCCTCGTAGCGATCCCGCAGCCCGCGCAGGATCTGGATGGCATCCTCGACGCTGGGTTCCTCCACCAGGATGGGCTGGAACCGGCGCTCCAGGGCCGCGTCCTTCTCCACGTACTTCCGGTACTCGTCCAGCGTCGTAGCGCCGATGGTCTGCAGCTCGCCCCGGGCCAGGGCCGGCTTCAGGATGCTGGCGGCGTCGATGGCCCCCTCCGCCGCACCGGCGCCGATGATGGTATGCATCTCGTCGATGAACAGGATGATGTTGCCGGCGCGGCGGATCTCATCCATCACCTTCTTCAACCGCTCTTCGAACTCGCCGCGGTACTTGGAGCCGGCCACCAGGGCACCCAGGTCCAGGGCCACCACGCGCCGGTCCTTCAGGATCTCGGGCACCTTGCCCTCGGCGATGCGCTGGGCCAGGCCTTCGACGATGGCCGTCTTGCCCACGCCCGGCTCACCGATGAGCACGGGGTTGTTCTTCGTCCGCCGGCTCAGGATCTGGATGACCCGCTCGATCTCCTTGTCACGCCCGATGACAGGGTCGAGCTTGCCTTCCTCCGCCATGTGGGTCAGGTCGCGGCCGAAGTTGTCCAGGACCGGCGTCGTGCTCTTCTGCCGCCGTTGCCGCGCCGCCGGAGGCGGGGTGGCCGCGCCGCCGAGCAGCTTGATCACGGTCTGGCGAACGCGATCCAAGTCGGCGCCCATGTTCTCCAGCACCTTGGCGGCCACGCCTTCGCCTTCACGGATCAGGCCGAGGAGGATGTGCTCGGTACCCACGTAGTTGTGGCCGAGCAGGCGCGCCTCCTCAGGCGCCAGCTCCATGACCACCTTCTTCGCCCGCGGCGTGTAGCCGATCTCGCCCTGGATGGGCCCGTTGCCGCGGCCGATGATCTTTTCGACTTCCGCCCGCACCTGCTCCAGGTTGATTCCCATGCTCTGCAACGCCTTGGCGGCGATGCCCGTGCCCTCCCGGATCAGCCCCAGCAGCAGGTGCTCGGTGCCGACGTAGTTGTAGTTCAAACGCCGCGCTTCTTCCTGCGCCAGCAAGATCACTCGCTGGGCCCGTTCCGAATAACGGCCGAACATGGCGCTCCCCCCTCGACCGGTCAGTTGGTAGTTTTGCGTATGGCCCCGGCGATCCTCTCCCGGATCAGGCGTGCCCGGCGCAGGTCGCGCTCGCGCGCGTCCAGCTCGCGCCCGGCCGCCTTCTGCAGGCAGGCCGGGCGGGTCAGGACGATCAGCTCCGTGAAGATCTCCGGCCGCACATGGGAGAGGATGTTGAGGTCGATCCCCAGGCGCACGTCCGACAGGAGGCGGATCGCCTCTTCCGAGGACATGGCCCAGGCGTTGGTCAGCAGGCCGTAGGCGCGCATCACCCGGTCCTTGAGGGCGTCCTCGTCCTCCCGGTAGAGGCGCTCCCGGGCGCTGCGCTCCTGATCCAGCAACTGGCGGGTGAAGCCGATCAGGTTGTCGATCAGCTCCACCTCCGAGGGCCCGAGGGTGACCTGATTGGAGACCTGGAACACGTTGCCCAGGGCCTCCGTCCCCTCACCGTAGAGCCCCCGCACGGCGACGCCCACCTTGCCCAGCTGGCTCAGCAGCCGGCCCGCCTGCTGGGAGAGCACCAGGCCGGGCAGGTGCACCATCACCGAAGCGCGGATGCCGGTGCCCAGGTTGGTAGGGCAGGTGGTGAGATAGCCCCGCTCCTCGTCGAAGGCGTAACGGACCACCGACTCGATGACGTCGTCCACCTGCGTCGCGATCTCCCACGCCTTGTGGAGCTGGAGACCGGGCAGGAGGCACTGGATCCGCAGGTGGTCCTCCTCGTTGACCATGATGCTGATGGAGCGATCCTCGTTCAGGATCACCGCGCCGGTTTCCGTGTTGCGTGCATGCTGGGGGCTGATCAGGTGTTGTTCCACCAGCACGCGCCGGTCCAACGGCCCGAGCTCCGCCATCCGCAACATCGTAAAGCGGCCGAACCCGGCGCGGTTGAGCCGCGCGGTCACGGACTCCATCAGGTCCAGGATGGCGGCCGCGGAGTCGGCCGTGAGCCGGGACGGGAACGGATAGTCCTCCAGGTTCCGCGCCAGGCGGACGCGGCTGGAGAGGACGAGATCGCTGCCCGGACCGCCGCCGGTCATCCATTGCACCCGACCATCGAGGGTCACGCCGCCCATGGTCTCGCCCTCCCCTCACTGCCGGGGGGTGCCGGTCCCGCCGACATCCCCGGCCCGCAGGCGCTGCTCCAGGGCGCGGATCTCGTCCCGCAACCTGGCCGCACGCTCGTACTCCTCCCGCGCCACCGCCTCGCGGAGCTGGGCGCGGAGCTGGTCCAGCTGCCGGCCCAGCCGCAAGTGCGAGCCCGCGCGGGAGGGAACCTTGCCCCGGTGGCGAACCTCGCCCTGGATCCGCCGCAGCACCGGTTCCAACTGCTCCTTGAACTCTTCATAGCAGTGGCTGCAGCCCAAGAGGCCGCTACGGACGAACTCCCGGTAACGGAGGCCGCAGCGCGAGCAGCGCAGGTCCTGGGCCGTCCCGGCGGGGGGCTGCCATGCCCCCTCCAGCAGGCCCGCCAGCAGGTTGTGGATGGAGAACTGCGGTTCGAGGAAGAACTCCGGTTCGTGCTTCCGTGCGCACTCGGGGCACAGGTGTCGTTCGGTCTTCTTGCCGTTAACGATCTGGGTCAGGTGCACCGTCGCCTCTTTCAGGCGGCACTCGTCGCACAGCATCGCCACCGCCTCCGTCCCGTTTGAGCAGCTCGAGGATCATGGCCCTGAGCAGGCGGGCGCGCACCACGTCGCGCCATGGCAGGTCGACAGCCAGGGTGTCGCGGTGGACAGCGGCCCGCATCAGCGCGGCCTCCCGGGCGCTGACCACGCCCTCCTCCTCCAAGCGGGCGATCAGCGCCTCGGCGCCGTCCTGGTCGATCATCTCACCCAGCCACCGCTGCACCAGCGCCAGGAGGTTGCGGCGCGAGCGCACCGGTAGCCGTACGATGCGGATGAACCCGCGGCCGCCGCGGCGGCTCTCGATCACGTAGCCAGCCGCCGGCGTGAAGCGCGTCTCCAGCACGTAGTTGATCTGCGACGGTGCGCAGGCGAACCGGGCTGCCAGCTCGCTGCGCTGGAGCTCGAGCACGCCCCCGGCCCGCTCGAGCTCCCTTTTCAGGTATTGTTCGATGAGCGTGGACAGGGACGGCACGGTCACCCCTCCGTGTTGCCCCGCGGAAGAAGGCGCGGCGCGGCCTCGCGATCCGCCCGCACCCTTTGATGATCTCTGATTTTGACCTTCTCTGACTTTCGCCTCGTATTATAGGCACTTCCCCTGGGGCACGCAAGGGGGCGCTCCGCCCTTCCCCCGCAGGTCCCGGACCGGCCGAAGGCGAAGGGTGTAGGCCGGCGCGGCTGCCGGCCGCCGCCCGCGGGCGCCCGGAGCGGGAACCCGCGGCGGTGGATGCCTTGGCCCACCGCCCCCGTGGCGGGCGAGGCGCCGCGCGGCATACCCTGGAGGGAAAGGTGTGAGGGCTCCCATGGCCAGCGTCGACCCGCAGCCCCGGCGTTCCCCGCGCCGCCGGCTCCTCCTGGCGGCTGTAGGCGTTTTCTGCCTGCTCGTAGTCTTCGCCTTCCTGGCCCATGCCTTCAGCGGGGATCCGAAGGGCAGCGGCGGAGACGACCGTGGGGGCGCGACTGCGGGTCCTCCCGCAGCCGGAGTCACGGGGGGAACGGCGGGGCCAGCCGGCGGGGACGGCGGGGGTGAGGGCGGCAACGCCGGAGCCC
>QGUQ01000111.1 GCA_003242195.1 Bacillota bacterium
CCCACCCCGGAATTTCACACGGTGTGTTCCTTGGGAGCTTCCGATGTGTTTCATGACTGGGGATGGGCCGGATACGTCCAGGGAGCTGCTGGAGCTCCAGGCTCGACTCTGCCACGTCCTGTCCAGCCCGAAACGCCTGGAGATCCTCTATACCCTGGCCCGCGGCGAGATGACCGCCGGGGAACTGGCCCGTGCCGTCCACACCACCACGGCCAACCTCTCCCAGCACCTGGCCCTTATGCGCCAGTTCGGCCTGGTGGAATCGCGCAAGGACGGCCTCAATGTCTACTACCGGCTGGCATCGCGCGAAATCCTGGAGGCGTGCCAGGCCGTCCGCGCCGTGCTCCTCGAGCACCTGCGGCGCAATGCCCTGCTGGCCGCCCGCAGCGAGGACCCGGAGCCGTGGTCTCCCGCCTGACGGCGGGCGTGCGCCGCCCCGGCGGCGCCACCGTTGGGCGGCGGAACCCGGTGCACGGGGCGGCACCCGGCCGGGCAGGCGCGGGCGCGGAAGGCCCGGGAGGGACGGTCCATGGTTCCGATGGATTACACCGTCGCCACGGACAAGCCGGTGTCCGAGGCGATCAAGGCGTTGCAGGCGGCGCTGGAAGAGCACAAGTTCAGCGCCCTCTGGCACCTGCACGTCAACGAGAAGCTACGGGAGAAGGGGTTCGTCCTGGAACCCGACTTCCACATCTTCGAGGTGTGCAATCCTGCCAAGGCCAAGCAGGCTCTGGAGACCGATCAGAAGGTCGGTTACCTCCTGCCGTGCAAGATCGTGGTCTACGCCGACCGCGTCGATGGCCACCGTACCAAGATCGGCTTGCTGCGCCCGCAGGTGCTGATGGGCCTCCTCGGGGACGAGCGGCTGCGCGACCTGGCGAACGAGGTGGAACAGGAGCTGCGCGCGGTGGTGGACGCGGCGGCCCGCTGAGGCCGCCGCGAGCCCTTTGGGGAACGGTGCGCCCGCCCGCGCTTCCTCGTGTGGCGCCCTTTCCGCCGCCGGGAGGAGCCCGCCACCCCCGTGGCGCATGCCATCATTGAACCACCATTCCTGGCGGAACACCCGCTGAAAGGAGAGCGGCCGTGTTCGACCCGCGAATCACCAAGCTGGCCGACGTACTCGTCCGCTACTCCCTGGGCCTGGAGGCGGGCGATCACTTCCTCATCACGGGCACCGACCTGGCAGCGCCGCTGGTGCGGGAGGTGTACCGGGCCGCCCTCCGGGCGGGGGCCCACCCGGAGGTGCTGGTACAGCTGGAGGGGCTGGCCGAGATCTTCCTCAAAGAGGCCTCGGAAGAACAGCTGCGCACCATCACGCCCCTGCAGCGCGTAACCTACGAGGAATACGCCAGCCGCCTGGCCATCCAGGCGCCCCGCAACGTCAAGGGGCTCAGCGGCGTCGACCCGCGGCGGATGGCCATCGCCCAGGAGGCCCGCAAGGAGCTCTCGGCCAAGCTCATGGAGCGCATCGGCCGGGGCGGCAAGTATTGCGTGACCCTCTTCCCCACCCATGCCTTGGCCCAGGAGGCGGGCATGTCGCTGGCGGACTACAGCGAGTTCGTCTTCGAGGCCTGTTTCCTCAACGAGGACGACCCCGTCGCCGCCTGGCGCGACGTCAGCCGGCGCCAGCAGCGCATCGTGGACTTCCTCAATGAGACCCGGGAGTTGCGGGTGGTGGGCGAGGACACGGACCTAACCCTCTCCGTCGCCGGCCGCAGATGGGTCAACGCCGACGGCCATGTCAACTTCCCGGACGGAGAGGTCTTCACCGGGCCGGTCGAGGACAGCGTCAACGGCCACATTCGCTTCAGTTTCCCGGGCATCTTCCAGGGGCGCGAGATCGAGGACATCCGCTTGCGCTTCGAGGACGGCCGCGTGGTGGCAGCCGAGGCGGCCCGCGGCCAGGACCTGCTGGAGGCACTGCTGGGTACGGACGAAGGCGCCCGTTACGTGGGGGAGTTCGCCATCGGCACCAACGACCGCATCCGTCGCTTCACCCGCAACCTGCTCTTCGACGAGAAGATCGGCGGCACCGTCCACCTGGCCCTGGGCGCCAGCTACCCCATGACCGGTGGCCGCAACCAGTCCGCCATCCACTGGGATATGATCTGCGACCTGCGCCGGGGCGGGGAGATCTACGCCGACGGCGAGCTGATCTACAGAGACGGAAAGTTCCTGATCGACCCGTAACGAGACTCCTCCGGCCTGCCTGGGGATCAGCCCGGGAAAGCCCGTGGAGTGCCTTTTGGGGCCGCCCTCTCCGGCGGCCCCCAAAAGGCTCGGCACCAGTGCCGGGGCGGGAACCGGAAACGGCCCGACCCGGGGGTGCAGGTCCTCCTGGACCTCCTGGCCCGACAACCCATCTTCTCACAACTGCCATAGCCAGCGGCCGGCCTCGACGGTCGCCCGAGCCTCGCCGCGGCGCTCCAGGGATGCCAGCACCCCCAGCAAGGCGGTGCGAGCCAGGACATACGCGATGGGGTCGCCGATGGACACCTCCCACGCGGCGGCCAGTTCGGCCAGCAGATCCTCCGTTCCGGCCGGTCCCCGGCGCAGCCGTCCCGTCACCCACTCGAACATGCGTTCTATAAGCGCTCGGTTGGCCGCGAGCACCTCGGCGAGGGTCGCCGTGTGGTCGACGGCCTCACCATGCCCGGGGACGAACCAGCGGGCCTCCACCCGGGCCACCCGATCCAACGCCTGCAGGGTTCGCTCGCCGTCAACCAGATACGGGATGGGATGCTTGCCCAGGGCACCCGGCCCCGCGAAGCTGTCCGCCGCGAACAGCACGCCGTCCACCAGGAATCCGACCTGGGCCAGGCTGTGGCCGGAGAGGTCGATGACCTCGATCTCCACCCCGTCGATCACCACCCGCTCCCCCGGCCGGACCAGGTGATCCACCGGTGAGGGCTCGGCAAGGAGAAAGCGGCTCTGCAAGGCCGCGATGGGCGCGGCGCCGCCGAACAGGTAGACCGGCTCGTACAGGGGCTGCCGGATCACGACGTCCTCTCCCTCCGGCGCGTAGACCGGGATCCCGGCCTTGCGTACCAGCTGGGCGTTGCCGCCGAAATGGTCGGCGTGGGCGTGGGTGTTGAGCACCGCCACCAGCGGGCGGCCCAGCTCCTCGGCGGCGCGCAGGATCTTGTTGGCGGCGCCGCGATCCAGCCCGCTGTCGATCACCAGCAGGCCCCGCTCGGTTTCGACCAGGCCGAAATTCACCGCCCCGTGGAGGTAATGCACACGCCCCGTGAGCTGAACCCGTTGCATGGAAGTCCTCCCCCGTTCGTCCCCTCTCCCGGGCTGGAACTTTCCGTTGAAACTTCCGTCCACCCGGGCAGGTCCCTGCCCGCCGAAAGCGGTAGCGGCCCGCCAGCAACGGGCCGCTACCTGAAGTGGCGCTCTCGTCGCCCTCTTTCCTCCCGGCCTGCCGGGCCGGACGCAACCGTCAGGCGCCGTTGGTCTTACGGGCCGCGTGTCTCCCCGACCCGGCCCTCGGCCGCGCGCCGACTAGTAACTCCCCTGCCCCTCCGAGCCGCCCGTGACGATGGCCACGGCGGAGCTCGTGCCCAGCAGCTCGGCGCCGGCGTCGATGAGCTCCCAGGCCTGGGCGGCCGTCTTGATGCCACCGGAGGCCTTGACCCGCACGCCGGCCGGGGCCCTCTCCCTGAGGAAGCGAATGTCCTCGGGAGTGGCCACGCCCACCGCGCCGCCGCTGGCGTTCTTCAGCCAGTCGAAGCCGGCGGCCACGGCCATCTCCACCACCCGCTCCCGTTCCCCGGGTGCCAGCAGTGGCAGCTCCAGCATAGCCTTGGTCTCGGCCGGACGGGCCGCCCTCACCACCGCCTCCAGGTCGGCCCGAAACTCGTCCAGCTTACCGCTCTTGAACAGGCCGAGGGGGATCATGACATCGATTTCCTGCGCCCCCGCTTCCACCAGGGCACGGGCCTCGGCCACGCGACCCGCCGTGCTCATGCAGCCCAGGGGGAAGTCGATGAAGGACGCCACCCGCACCCCGGAACCCTGCAGCAGCTTCCGGGCTAGGGGAACCCACCGTCCGGGCACCATGGCCGCTTGAAAGCCATATTCCAGGCAAGCCTTGCAGTGGGCGACGATGTCCTCTTCGGTGACGTCGTTGGCGATGAGGGTCGCCTGAATGTACCGTGCTAGGGCCGCCCTGTCCCGCTTCACCGTCAACCTGCCTTCCTCCTCACGGTCACCCACGTCTCTCTCGGAGTTCCCGGCCGGTCCCACCGCCGCGGCCGGTCCGCACGCTCCCGGACGCGCCCGGCCCGGAGCTGGCGGGACCCGGCGCCTCATCGCCCGCCCCGCCTTCCGCCCGCGTCACCTGCGGGAGAGGATGTCCAGGAGCAGCGCCTTGAAACGGGCGGTATCCACGCCCAGGCAGACCTCGGCGTTGACGTTGTCCACCGCGCGCTGCTCCACTCCCGCATAGGCCACGGGGTTGATCACCGAGGCACCGCGGGTCAGCTCGCCGCGGGTCTCGATGTCCACGTGACAGGGCTGCCACCCCGTGGCGATGGACGGGTCGGCGATCATGGCCGCCACGATGGAATCGGGGTGGGTGATCCCGTGGATGCCCACGGTTTCGTTGAAGGACCGCACCACGCGGTTGACCGCCAGGTAGAAGCGGGCGAGTTCCGTATCGAGCCGGCGGATGTCCTCGATGTCCTCGTCGGTCAGCACCCCGTTGCGCACGCATACACCCCAGTCGACCAGGCGGATGCGGAACCCGGCCTTGAACACGATCCGGGCCGCCTCGGGATCGACGTAGAAGTTGTACTCGGCCGCCGGCGTGATGTTCCCCGGCGCGAAGTAGGTGCCGCCCATGATGTAGAGGGTCTTGACCTTCCTGGCGATGGACGGATCACGAATGACCGCGGCGGCGATGTTGGTCAGGGGTGCCTGGGCCAGGATGGTCAGCTCGCCGGGTGCCGCGTTGATGCGCTCGATCAGGGCGTCGACGGCGTGCTTGTCCTCCGGCCGCTGCTTCGCCTTGGGGAAGAACGAGTCTCCCATCCCGTCCCGCCCGTGGACGTAGTCGGCCGCCACCCACTCATTGACCAGCGGCACGGCGCAGCCGGGATAGACGGGCACCTCGCCGCTCCGGCCCGCCATCTCGATGGTGTAGAGGGCGTTTTCGATCTGCTGCTCGAAGCCCACGTTCCCCACCGAGATGGTGACGGCCTCCAGCTGGATGTTGGGATGCAGGAGGGCGATGAGCAGGGAGTTGACGTCGTCGCCGGCGGTATCGGTGTCGACGATCAGGCGCACGGGCACGCTCTGCTTCCCCCTTCAACATTCAGGTCAAGCCGTGATGCCGGCTAGCCGGTCCACGGCCTCGCGCCGCGGCAGGGCCGGGATGACCCCCAGCGCCGTGCACGCCAACGCTCCGGCCGCCGCCGCCCGCCGGGCGGCCTCGACCAACGGGCGCCCTTCGGCCAGGGAGACGGCCAGCGTCCCGCTGAAGGCGTCGCCGGCACCGGTGGTATCGACCACGTCCACCGGAAAGGCCGGGATCTCCGTCACGCCGCTTTCCTCCACCACCAGCACCCCGCGGGACCCGCGGGTCAGCACGACCGTCCGCACCCCGGCTACCAGCAAGCGCCGGCATAGGTCCAGCGAATCGGCCGGGTCGTCGGGCCGGAGGCCTAGCAGGATCCGCAGCTCCGTCTCATTGGGCGTGATGATGTCGGCCAGGGCCAATTCCTCCAGGGGCATGGCCCGGGCGGGCGCGGGATTGAGGATGGCCAGCACACCGGCCTCCCGGGCCAGGCGCAGCGCGTGGACGGCGGCAGCAACGGGGATCTCCAACTGGGTGAGCACCACGTCGCTGGCCCGGATACGCTCGGCGGCCCGCTCCACGTGCGCCGGCTCGAGGCAGGCGTTGGCACCGGGATCGAGGATGATGAAATTCTCTCCCTCCCGGTTCAACACGATGAAGCCCACACCGGTGTTCCGGTCGGGAACCACACCCAGGTACCGGGTCCCCACGCCCTCGGAGCGATAGAGCTCGCGGGCGATGCCGGCGAAGTGATCGTCACCCACCAGGCCGACGAATTCCACGTCGGCTCCCAGGCGGGCGGCCTGCACCGCCTGGTTGCTTCCCTTGCCGCCCGGTCCCTGGTCGAAGTCGCCCCCCATCACCGTTTCCCCGGCGACGGGGAAGCGTTCCGCCCGCAGGGTCAGCCCGACGGCAAAGCTCCCCACCACCGTCACGACGGGCCGCCGTCCGGCACCTGCCTCGCCCTGCAGCGGCCCCCGGTGTGCGGGACCTTCCACAGGCACCAACCCCTTCCGCCACGTAACTCCTTGCTGCCGGCCTGGATCCAATCTTTAAAAGGCAAGCTTGCCGGCCCCGGCCGGTCCCCCGCCCGGGGCCTCCCGCCCCTGAACCGCCCCACCCGCCGGAGAGCCGCGACCCTTCGCCGTCCATGCCCGCCGCCGTACCACCGCCGAGAGCCGGAACCGGTCCCCTCGCAACCACACGTCGGAGTACTCCACCGCCGTCCCGTCGGCCAGGTACACCACCTGCTGGATGTAGAAGACGGGCGCGCCCGGCGGGAGGTCCAGGTATTCGGCTCGGCGGTCGTCCGCGGCCAGGGCCTCGAAGGTGCGATGGCCCCAGGCCAG
>QGUQ01000499.1 GCA_003242195.1 Bacillota bacterium
TTTAGGAGGGTTTCGGGGGCTCGGAAAGTTGTAAAAGGGCCGCCCCGGTGGCGGCCGGCCTGGCCGCCGCGCGCGCCTGGCGACACCTCCCCGACTGGCCACCGGCGGGTCGCGGGCTCGCCGCGGGTTTGCTGACGTTCCTGTTGTTCCGTGACGCGGGTCTGACGCTCAACTTGGGCCTGGACCTGGCCGGCTGGGCGGAGAGCCTCGTCTACCTAGCCGCCTTCCTCACCGGTTTGCTGGTGCCCGCCTACGTGGGCCACCTGCGTACGGCCCTTCCCCCCGTGCGCCGCTCGGCGTGGACGTGGGTCGCTGCCCTGGGGCTGCACGGGGCCGCGGAGAGCTGGGCGCTACCCGCCGCCCTGGCGGCGGGGGGGCCCAACCCGCTGGCCGCCGGGGCCCTGGCCCTGCGCCAGCTGGCGGCCGGCTGGGGCGTCGGGTTGCTGCTGACCGAGGGACACCTGCCGTCGCGACGGGAGCTGGGGTGGGCGATGATCCTGGGCGGCGGCCCCGCGGTGTTGATGGCCTTCCTGGTGCCCGCCTCCGGTTTCGGCCCTTGGACCAGCGTGCTGCGGGCCGGCGCGGCGGGGCTCCTGCTGGCGGGGCTGCTGGGCGGCCGCTTGCTGCCGGGCACGCACGGTGACAACCCCCACGCCGAGTGGGGGTTCGCCCTGGCCTTCGTCGCCGGCGTGTCGGTCATGTACCTGCTGCTGCGGCTGGAGGGCATCCCCTGACAGGGTGGAAGGCGCCCTCTGCGATCCTCGGAGAGCCAAAATAGAAACACAACAAGCCTCCGTCAGGAGGCTTGTTGTGTCTGGGGGATGCGTCACGGGGCGGTGCGGCCGCCCGCGAGAGGGGTGTACCGACAGCGGAAACATCCGCGCATCGGTTCCGCAACCGGACCGGGTGTCGAGCCCGGTTGCAAGTGTAAAGTAGCATCCTTGCACGCGTTTCACCCATCGGGTCCAAGTTGTATTCTCATCGTCAGGTTTGGACCTGATCCCGCCAGTTGCAGGTGCACCCTGATTTCGCAAGATTTGTACCGGCATCCTGTATGTTGCCCTCGCCGTGCCGGTGGCATCCTATCGACGGGCCGCCGTGGCCGGTGGCCGGCACCCCCTGCGGTGGCCGCCCGCCGGAACCCCCGCATCGCGCGTGGTGACGGCGGGCCCTGACACGGATGGGGGTGCCCGAGCACGATGTTCACCGGCACGACGCTCCTGTTGCTGGCGGTAGCCGCCTTGATCTATCTGGGCGCGGCCCAACAGGTATTGGACCGCATGCGCCTGAGCCGTACCACCGCCCTCGTCCTGACGGCGGCGATGGCGGCCGGCACCTTCCTCCCCGAGGTGCGCCTGGCACCGGGGATCGGCGTGGACCCGGGCGGCGCCCTCGTCCCGGCCGGTGTGGCCATCTATCTGCTGGTCACCGCCGACCGCGCCGCCGAGCGCCGCCGGGCGCTGGTGGCGACCCTCTGGACGGCGGCCCTCGTCATCGCTACCGATTGGCTCCTGCCCAGCGATCCCCACGGGGGACGCCTGTTCGTCCTGGACCCCGTCTGGTTGCCCATGGCGATCGCTGCCTTTTTCGGCTACCTGGCGGGGAGGTCCCGGCGGTCGGCCTTCATCGCCGCCACCCTGGGCCTCGTGCTGGTGGACCTGGTCACCGTCGCGGCCAATGCTGTCCGCGGGATCCCCGGCGCCCTGGTGAGCATCGGGGGTGGCGGCCTCCTCGACGGGGTGGTCCTGGCGGGGGTGGGCGCCGTCGTCCTGGCGGAGCTCTTCGGCGAGACCCGGGAGTGGCTGGCGCGGCGCGCGGCGCGGCGAGCCCGGCACCAGCGC
>QGUQ01000500.1 GCA_003242195.1 Bacillota bacterium
TCACCGGTCGGAGGATGATGTCATGGGGATTCACGCCCCGAGCACCTCCTCGACCCGGTCCACGGCCTCGCGCGCCAGCACCACGTGACCGTGGCGCAGGACCTTGTAGACGTTGAGCCGGTCGACATACTCCGTGTCGACGTCCGGCAGGTTGCGCGCCGACAGGTACAGCGTCGGATCGGGCTGGGGAAGGATGAACAACGGCCGCTTGCCCTCGAGATCGAGCCGCTTGATCAGCGCCGCGAACTCCTTGGTGCGAGGCCGCTCCAGTCCCAACTCCGACAGGCCTTCCAGCACGATCAGCTCCCCGTCGGCCACCTTGGCCGACAGGGCCGACCGCAGCGCGGCGCGGCGGGCCTTCTTCGGCATGGTCTGCGTATAGTCGCGGGGCTGGGGTCCGAAGACCACGCCACCCTTACGCCAATGGGGCGCCCGGATGCTGCCCTGGCGGGCGCGGCCGGTGCCCTTCTGCCGCCACGGCTTGCGGCCGCCGCCGCGGACCATGCCCCGCGTCTTGGTGGCCGCCGTGCCCCGGCGCTGGTTGGCCAGGTACATGACCACCGCCTGGTGCATGAGCGCGGGCTTGATCGGGGCCCCGAACACGGTCTCGCTCAGTTCGATCTCGCCGACCCGCTCGCCCTGGGTGTTGTAGACCGCCACCCTCGGCATGGATGGACCTCCTTTCGCAACCCGGCGGGCATCAGGCTTGCATCCGCGCCTTGCGCGGCACGTTGGTCTTGCGGATGGAGACGATCCCGCCGCGGGGGCCGGGCACGGCGCCCTGGATGAGTAGGAGGTGACGCTCCGGGTCGACCCGCACCACCTTCAGGCCGCGCACCGTGACGCGCTCGCCGCCGGTACGACCGGCCATCTTCCGGCCCTTGAAGACGCGGCCCGGGAAGGTGGACGAACCCAGCGAGCCGGGCCCGCGGTGATACTTGGAGCCGTGGCTCATGGGCCCGCGGCCGAACCCGTGACGGGCGATGGGTCCCAGGAATCCCTTGCCCTTGGAGACGCCCGTCACGTCCACGTACTCGCCCGCGCTGAACAGCTCGACGGTCAGTTCCTGCCCGACCTCGTAGCGCTGTTCGTCCTCGTCGTCGTCCAGCCGGAACTCCCGCAAGTAGCGCACGGGCTTGACGCCGGCCTTGCGGAAGTGACCGGCCATGGGTTTGTTCACCTTCTTCTCCTTGATCTCGCCGAAGCCGAGCTGCAGCGCCCGGTACCCGTCCTTCTCCTCGGTCTTCTTCTGAACGACGACGCACGGGCCGGCCTGGACGACCGTCACGGGCACCGCGCGGCCCTCTTCGTCGAAGATCTGCGTCATGCCGAGCTTGCGACCCAACAGGCCGACGCCCATGGGTTGCACCTCCGTTTACAGCTTGATCTCGATGTCCACGCCGGCCGGCAGGTCGACGCGCCGCAAGGCGTCGATCGTCTTGGGCGTCGGATCGATGATGTCGATCAGGCGCTTGTGCGTCCGCATCTCGAACTGCTCGCGGTGGTCCTTCTCACCGTTAGGGGCGGTCAGAACCGTGAACACGCTGCGCTCGGTCGGCAGCGGCACGGGCCCGGAGACCTTCGCCCCCGTCCGCCGCGCCGTCTCGACGATCTTGTCGGCCGATTGGTCGAGCACGCTGTGATCGAATGCCCGCAGCTTGATGCGGATCTTTTGCCGGGCCACGAGACTTCCCCCCTTGCGTCCTCGCCAACCGGTCTCATTCGAGGATCTTGGTGACGACGCCGGCGCCGACGGTCCGGCCGCCCTCGCGGATGGCGAAGCGCAGCCCCTCCTCGATGGCGATGGGCGTAATGAGCTCCACCGTCATCTCGATGTTG
>QGUQ01000501.1 GCA_003242195.1 Bacillota bacterium
CCGCTTCACCCGGAAGGGCGAGATCACGGCTGCAGCCGCGGCCGGATGGGTCCGGCCGCCGTCTCCACCGTGATCTCCCTCTTCCGGGTGTAGCCGCGATCGTACACCAGGCGCGCCAGGCAGCGGATGCCGTTGCCGCACATCTCTCCTTCCGACCCGTCGGCATTGAAGATCCGCATGCGGAAATCGGCATCCCCGCCCGATGGGGGCAGAAGGAGGATGATGCCGTCGCTCCCGATACCGAAGTTGCGGTCGCTGGCCTGCCGGGCCAGGGCGGGCAGCTCGTCCTCGGCGGGCGCGGGGTCGTCCAGCCCGTCCAGAAACAAGTAGCTGTTTCCCAACCCGTGCATCTTGGTGAACCGTACCGGACGCCGCACGGCGGACCCCCCTTGCCGCCTCGCGCCGCCCCGGCGCCGCCCCTGGCGGAAACAAAAACGGCGCCGGACCCGGCGTCCAGCGACCGCCCGCAACCTCCACCGCCCGGCGTTCCTCCTGGCCGGCGGGCGGGCATGGACCCGATCCTCGCCGGCCGGTCACGGCGCGGCCGTAACTCGATCATACCCGACGGTCACGGCGCCGACAACTTGGCCGGAGAGACCGCGACGGGGCCGCCCCGCCCCCTCATGAGCCGCCGGGTGAGCAGCGCCACCCAGGGCAGGGCCACGCCCCCCGCCACCATCACCCAGTCCCCGGCCCACAGGGGGACGGTGTGAAAGTAGGAGGCCACCGGCTGCCAGTAGATGACCAGGCCCAGGACCCCCAGAGACGAGGCGACGGCCGCCAGCAGCCCCGGGTTGGCCGACAAGGGTACGTCGAAGGCCGTGCGCCGTTCCGACCGGCAGTCGAAGACGTGCACCATCTGGCTGAGCACCAGGGTGGCCAGGGCCATGGTCCGGGCCCGCTCCAGGTCCCCCGCCCCCATCCAGCCGGCGATGAAGACCCCCAGGGTGGTCACACCGATGATGGTGCCACGCACCAGGATCCGCCGGCCCAACCCGCCGGCCAGCAGGCTCTCGCCGGGCCGGCGCGGTGGACGGTCCATGACGTCGGGTTCCGCTGGCTCCAGGCCCAGGGCCACGGCCGGCAACCCGTCGGTGACCAGGTTCACGAGCAGGATGTGGATGGGACGCAGGGGCAGGGGCAGACCCAGCAGGAGGGCCAGGAACATGACCAGGATCTCGCCGGTGTTGCACGCCAGTAGGTAACGGATGAACTTGCGGATGTTGTCATAGATGGCCCGGCCCTGCTCGGCAGCAGCGGCGATGGAGGCGAAGTTGTCGTCGGCCAGCACCATGTCCGCCGCCTCGCGGGTCACGTCGGTGCCCGTCTTGCCCATGGCGATGCCGATGTGGGCCTCCTTCAGGGCCGGCGCGTCGTTGATGCCGTCGCCGGTCATGCCCACGATCTCACCGCGACGCTTGAAGGCGCGAACGATGCGCAGCTTGTGTTCAGGCGCCACCCGGGCGAAGACGTTGACGTGCCGGACCCGCTCGGCCAGCTGGTCGTCGTCCAGGCGGTCCAGTTCCCGCCCGTCCACGACCTCCGCGTCCTCGCCCTGCAGGAGGCCCAGCTCCCGGCCGATGGCCCGGGCCGTCTGCACGTGATCGCCTGTCACCATGACCGGGCGGATTCCGGCCCGGAGGCACCGCCGGATGGCAGCGGGCACTTCCCGCCGCGGCGGGTCCATCAGGCCCACCAGACCCAACAGGATAAGATCCCGCTCCATCCCTTCCTCGCCGGCCCCGTCCCCCCCCGGGTCCATCCCCGGATCCGGGGGCCGGAAGCCCCCCCCAGCACCCCCCACGGGGGACCCGCCCAGCCCGCCGCCCCCC
>QGUQ01000502.1 GCA_003242195.1 Bacillota bacterium
GTTCTTCCGGGACCTGCAGGACCCGGATTTCGAGACGCGGTTCGTCATCTTCCACCAGCGCTACAGCACCAACACCACGCCCACGTGGGAGCGGGCCCAGCCCTTCCGCCTGCTGGCCCACAACGGCGAGATCAACACGCTCCAGGGCAACGTCAACGGCATCGCCGCCCGGGAGCCGCTCCTGGCCGCGCCCGGCTGGCCCGAGGCGACGCCGGAGCTGCTGCGGCCGGTGATCGACCCCGGCGGCTCCGACTCGGCCATGCTGGACAACGTGGTGGAGCTGGTCACCGTCGCCGGCCGGGACGTGCGCCACGCCCTGGTGATGCTGGTGCCCGAGGCCTGGGAGAAGGTGCCCGACCTGCCGGCCGAGCTCAAGGACTTCTACCGGTTCCACGCCTGCTTGACCGAGCCGTGGGACGGGCCGGCGGCGCTGGTCTTCAGCGACGGGCGCTGGGTGGGGGCGCGCCTGGACCGTAACGGCCTGCGGCCCATGCGCTACACCGTCCTACAAGACGGCCTGGTGGTGGCCGCCTCGGAGACGGGCGTCCTGGACGTCGAGCCCGAGCGGGTGCGGGAGCACGGCAAGCTGGGCCCCGGGCAGATGATCGCCGTCGACCTGGCGACCGGCCGGTTCTTCCACGACCAGGAGATCAAGGCCGAGCTGGCCCGGCGGCGGCCCTACGGCGAGTGGGTGCGCCGTGGCGTCATCACCCTGGAGGAACCGGCGGCACCCGGCAACGGCCGGGTGCCGGCGCCGGACGGCTGCGGGCCGGAAGCACCGGAAGGGACGAGCGCGGCCCCCGGGACCGCGACCGCGCCGGGCGCCACCGGCGCGGCCACCGGCTCCGCCAACGGCACCGTGCGGGTGGGCACGCCGCCCGCGGCGGCCTTCGGCTACACCAAGGAAGAGCTGACGGTGATCCTCCGCCCCATGGTGGAGAACGGCAAGGAGCCCGACGGCTCCATGGGCGATGACACGCCCCATGCCGTCTTCTCCCGGGTGCACCGGCCGCTGCACCACTACTTCAAGCAGCGCTTCGCCCAGGTGACCAATCCGCCCATCGACCACCTGCGGGAGGAGCTGGTCTTCTCCCTGACCACGCGCCTGGGGCCTCGGCCCAACCTGCTGGCGGAGGAACCGGGCCAGGCGCGAGTGATCGAGCTGGCCAGCCCGGTCCTGACGGGCCGGCAGATGGCGCGGCTGCGGGAGCTGGGCCGGCACGAGCCCCGCTTCCGGTGGGCGGTGCTGGAGATGCTCTTCCCGGCCACCGGGCCCGAGGCCCTGGAACCCGCCCTGGACGATCTCTGCCGGCGGGCCGAGGAGGCCGTGGACGCCGGCTGCAGCATCCTGATCCTCAGCGACCGCGGCGTGGATGCCGGGTGGGCGCCCATCCCCGCCCTGCTGGCGACGGGCGCCGTGCACCATCACCTGCTGCGGGCCGGCAAGCGGGCGCGGGCCTCCATCGTGGTGGAAAGCGGCGAGCCGCGGGACGTCCACCACTTCGCCACCCTGATCGGCTACGGGGCCGCCGCCGTCCACCCGTACCTGGCGCTGGAGGCGGCCCGGGAGCTGGGCAGCGAGGCCAACTTCATCAAGGCCGTCGAGGGCGGGCTCAAGAAGGTCATGTCGAAGATGGGCATCTCCACCCTGGACGCCTACATGGGGGCGCAGATCTTCGAGGCCATCGGCCTCGCCCCGGAAGTGCTGGAGCGGTGCTTCACGGGCACGCCCTGCCAGGTGGGCGGCAGCGGCTTCCGCGAGCTGGCCGAGGACGTCCTCTACTGGCACCGCCTGGCCTTCCCCGGCGCCGCCGCGGCCGCGCCCAACGGGC
>QGUQ01000503.1 GCA_003242195.1 Bacillota bacterium
GGGCGATCAGGCCGTGATCGGGGAGCGGCTCGCCGCCCGGGGCCACCTCTTCCAGGAGGGCGCGGAGGGGCAGCGCCGGCCGCCCCCGCGGCTGCTCCAGGTGGGCGCGGGTCAGCAGCCGGCACAGGCGGGCGTAACCGGCCGGCCCCGTGGCCAGCAGGACCAGGTGGGCCACCCGCTCGCCATCCTTTTCGCCCCCACGCCCCCCGTTCCGGTCCTGCCGGTCCCGCCGGCCCCGCTCCCGGCTCCCGGAACCCCGCGCGCGTTCCTCGGCGTCGGGGCGGGGATCCGGTTCGGGTTCCAGCAGCACGGTCACCTCCGCGCCCTGGATCGGCCGGATGCCGGCCGACCGGGCCGCCCGGTCGAACTCCACCGCCCCCGCCACGTTGTCGTGATCGGTCAGCGCCAGGGCGGGCATGCCCAGGTCGGCGGCCCGGGCGACCAGCTCGCCCACGGGGCTGGCCCCGTCCAGGAAGGAATAGGCCGAGTGGCAGTGCAGGTGGACGAACATGGCCTTCCCTCCCGTGCCTTCCGCGCCTCCCGCGCCGGCTGCCCCTCCCGCGCCGGTCCGTCGTGGATGCGGTCGTGGATCCGGTCATGACTTCAGTCGTAGACCTTGTACAGCCACCACGCCTGCTCGTGGACGGGGCGCTCCAGCTCGAAGACACCGCCCTCGCTGGTCAGGACGCGCACCACGATCCTCTCTGCCTCGCCGTCCCACCAGGCGCCGGTCTCGCGCCAGTCATCCAGGATCTCGCACACCCGGTGCCAGCGGCGCCAGTAGAACCGGCGGGGATATCCCCGTTCATCCACTTCCACGGGCACGGGCCTGCCGACCAGTCCCACCGCTCACACCACCTTCCCAGCGGGCCAGGGGAAGGGGCCGACCTTCCGCCCCTCAGCGATGCTTCTCGGTGAGGGAAGAACGGGCAAGGCGGCGCCAGGGATCCCAGAAGGCCAGCTGGCGCTCCCGGCGGGGAGCCGGCCAGTCGCGCCCCCAGCGTACCCGCCCCGGGTAACGCCGGCCGAGGTCAGCCAGCAGGGACTGCAGGGTTTCCGCCCGGCACGGCGCCGGACAAGCTCCGGTGGGCCGCCCGGGCCCGGAGCTGAAAAAGCCGTAGCCGGGTCCAGGATCACCGGCACCGGGCCGTCCCATCCTTCCGGCCTGTCCCGCCGCGGGGAGCCAGGCGATGAGATCCAGCTGGCCGGGCGGGACATCGAGCCCGGTGACGGCCAGCCTCAGCCGGGCCGGGCAGGGCTCCCGCCGGCGGAGGCGCCCGTACAGATCGAGGGCGGCTCGTTCCAGCCGGCCGGCGTCGGCCGTAACGGCAGGCAGCTCCCGGCGCACGGCGGCGGTCTCCCCCGCCAGCACGACCACCCGGCCGGCCAGCAGGCGTCGCTGGAGCTCCGCGGCCAGCTCCCGTGCCAGGCCGGGCAGCCGTTCGACCCACCACCGCGCCAGCGTTTCCCCTGCCAGTTCCGGCGGAGCGCCGGCGGAGACGGCCACCTCCGGCGGCGGGTAACCCGAAACCAGCGGGCGGCGGTCATCTCCCCGGCACCACGCCCGCAGCGCGGGCGCCAGCGGCCCGGCCGCCCGGGCGATCACCTCCAGCGGCGCCTCCGCGATGTCTCCCAGCCGGCGCAGGCCGAGCCGGGCAAGATCCCGGCGCATCGCCAGCGGCACGTCCCGCAGGGCTGCCACCGGCAAAAGAGCCAGGAAGGCCGCCTCACGCCCCTCCGGGACCTGGCCCCCCACCACCGCCAGCCCTTCTGCCGGCGGGGCCGGCCCGGCCCGGGGCCGCCCGTTCTCCGGCTCCACCCAGCGGCGCCCC
>QGUQ01000504.1 GCA_003242195.1 Bacillota bacterium
TTCACGCCAGGGCTCGCACCGAGGCTGGCGGTCAGTACTCGGGCTCGATCAAACCGTAGTCGCCGTCCTTCCGGCGATACACCACGTTGACCTCGCCCGTGGCCGCGTTGGAGAAGACGAAGAAGTCATGGCCCAGGAGGTTCATCTGCAGGATCGCCTCGTCGACGGTCATGGGCTTGACGGCGAAGCGCTTGGTCCGGACCACACGCGGCTCGTCGCCCGCTTCCTCCCACTCTTCCTCGTCGGTCGCCGGTTCCGCCGCGGCAACCGCCGCGCCCTCCGGCCGCCGCACCTTGCGGTTGATCCGGGTCTTGTACTTGCGGATCTGGCGTTCGAGTTTGTCCACCACCAGGTCGATGGAGGCGTACATGTCGTCGGACTCTTCCTCGGCCCGGAGGAGCAGGTCGCTGGAGGGGAGCGGGATCGTCACCTCGACGATGTGGCGGTCCCGCTCGACGCTGAGGGTCACCTTGGCCTGCAGGGGTTCGTCGAAATACTTGGCCACCTTGCCGACCTTCTTGCGGGCATATTCCTTGAGCGCGTCCGTTACATCGACGTTCTTGCCGTAGATGGAGATGTTCAACAGCCTCACTCCCTTTCCCCGGATGATGGGGTGCCTGTTAATGAAGTTCCCCGCCGGCCGGCCGCCTTCCTACGAGCCAGTGAGCCGACACCCCCGGACGCATCCCGTTGCTGCCCGAAACTGGTATATTACGGAAACGGTCGTCCCAATGCCCCGGTGGAGTTGTGGACAGTTTCCGCGCAGCGAGCTGTGGACAAGTGGATTAATTGTTGATAACCTGCCGGAACCCGCAATGGCATGGCTTTCAGGAAGGCCGCCCGCCCACCGCGGGGTTGGGGAAAAGCTCGTCGCCAGCGATTGGCGGGTCATCGCCATACGCTGCCAACCTTCGCATTCCTCCACCCGGCCCCGCGCCACCGGCAGCACCATGCAACGGAAAAGGGCACCCGCCACCGGAACGGGCGCCCTCCTTCTCTTTCCAGCCGGCGCCGGTTGCGAGCCGCGGCGCCGGCCGCCAACGTTCGCACGGTTACCGGGTGCTTGCCACTAACCGCAGGCCATCGGCCAGAAGACGCTCGACTTCCTCCGGGGACTCTCCTTCGGCGTACACCCGCACGAGGGGCTCGGTGCCCGACGGCCGGAACAGGATCCAGCGGCTCGGCCCGAGGACCAGCTTGTAGCCATCGAGGGGATCGACCCGCTCCACCGCAAAGCCGCCAATGCTCGCGGGCGGATCGGACGCCAGGCGGTTCAGCAGCCGCTGCCGGGCGTCGCCCGCAAGGGGCAGGTCCTGCCGCCCGTAGAAATGGGGGCCGATTTCTTCCATCAGAGCCGCCACCTGCTCCCCCAGGGTCCGGCCGCGAACCGCCATGATCTCGGCCAGGAGAAGGTTGCAGAGGAGCCCGTCGCGTTCGGGCATGTGGTTCTTGATCCCGATGCCCCCGCTCTCCTCACCGCCAATCAGCACGTCTTCCTTGAGGGCATACTCGCACACGTACTTGAAGCCGATGGGCGTCTCCCGGAACGGCAAGCCATAGCGGGTCGCCAGCTTGTCGACCATCCGGGTGCCGGCGAAGGTCTTGATCACCGATCCCCGCCACCCGCGCACCTCCACCAGGTGCTGCAAGAGCAGGGCGAAGATGCGCTGGGCATCCACGACCTCGCCGGTGGCGTCCACTGCGCCGACCCGGTCCCCGTCCCCGTCGGTCACCAGCGCCGCCCGGGCGCCACGGGCCCGGACGGCCTCCACGGCCGGGCCCAGGTTGCGGGCGATGGGCTCGGGTGCCAGCCCGCCGAAGGAAGGG
>QGUQ01000505.1 GCA_003242195.1 Bacillota bacterium
GGCCCTGTTTTTTAATAACTCGCGATACAACTCTGCTCCCCCACCCGCACCGAAACGGGAAGGGTTCTAACCTCTCCTAACTCCATGTTGCTTCAAATTTGGAACGGTGCTTGTTGCCCCTCCCATCAGGACCGCTAGCGATCCGTGATGATGGGAGATCGCGCCACCATCCTGGTCCGATACCGCGACCAACACGAAACCGCCTCGCGGGCAGAGAAGCAGCGGATTCCCGCGCCATCTTGCGAATGGTCTGGCGGATGCGCGTGCCATCGAGGGAAGCGCCGCAGGGCCCCGCGCGGGCGGCCGGCGAACACTTTCCCCATTCCGGCTGGCGGCATCGGGTACGGCGGGCGGCTACAGGGACCGTTCCAGAACGACGAACGATTCCGCATCTGAAGCGCAGGAGGATACGGAACCCTGGCGCCGAACACAAACAATAGCCTCCAGAAAAGGGGATGAATGCCATGGGGCGCAGGCTCCCGGTCCTCCTCCTGCTCGTTGCCGTCCTCACCGCTACCGCTTGCTCCTCCGAAGAGGCAACACCCGAGACGAAGACTCTGCGTTACAGTGGTAAAGGCCAATACTGGGAGGCGACCATCACGCAACAAGTTACGGACGAATGGCTGGCAGGTGGCGAAGATGCCACCGGTGTGAAGGGCGAATTCAAAGTAAAGTATGTGGGTCCGTCGCCGGCTCCGACCAGTGTAGACTTTGGATTCAAGGCTCGCCAGTTTTCCGAGTACACTACTGGGGCGCCCCTAGATGAAAACGGTGAAGCGCGGTTGTTGTTTGGTCAAGTACGCCTGTGGCCTGATGAAACGCTTACGGTGGACATTGAGTGGAATGGCCGATCGGAAAGGATCGAGGCGACACAAAGTTCCAAATGGACAGGCGAGTAAGTCCTGTACGGGCCGTCCGAAATCAGCTGATGAATGCGAGACAGGTCACCTAGCGGCAACGCGACCACGATGGTCTCGGCGAAGTCTCGTTTCCTTTCCACCTCTACTGCCACCACTTAACCCAACCACTTCATCCTAAGCCAAACACCCAGGGCGACGCCTATGCCCGCACCAAGCCCTTCTAGCACCGGGCTCGTCTTCCCGGCGCGTCGCGCCCACAGGGTTGTGCACATGAGTCGGGCGGCTGTTGTAGCAGCTACTAGTGGCAGCGAAGTGTGCCGCCTCCCACTGTCGGAAGCTAACTGGAGTGGGTTCCGGGAACATGGGGCGGTTGTTTCGCACCGAGCTACAAATGGTCTTTCGGTCCCCGCTGGCGTGGCTGGTCGCGGGGGTGTCCCTTTTTTACTGTGCCTGGCAAGTGTGCGTCCCGGTAAACCGGGCACCGACCTCGGAAGGCTTCGTCGAGCAGTTGACCAGCATGCCCTTGCAGGTCCTGTTCATGCTCTTGCCCATCCTCACCACGGTCGTTGTGGCCCGGGACGACCGTAACGCGGCCGCGGAGATGACGGCCTATCGTACCCGGCGACCTCTCGGCCTGTTGTGGCCACGCATGGCGGCCGTGGGATGTTTGGCCGCGGCGGTAGCCGGGCTCATGTATGGCATGGCGTTGGCAGCCAATCTGTATTATGCGCCGTCGACCGCCAGTTGGCGCCCATATCTGGTCTCCTGGCTCGTCGTCGTATTACCGTCGCTTCTATTCAGCCTCGTTGTTCCAGTATGGATCTACATGCTCACGAAAAACAGTATCCTGGCCTCGCTTCTCCCCTTCCTTGTGATGGGCCTTACCGTGCCGCATGCCCATCCGCTGTTCTCCCCCGGGCTGGCTCGGGTGGGCTTCTCCGTCCTGGATACGTTCGGTGGCCTGGGC
>QGUQ01000112.1 GCA_003242195.1 Bacillota bacterium
AGGGTTCCTCGTCCTCTCCCCCGTTTCCGCGGTCGCCGGTGTTTCCCTCTTCGTCTCCCAGGACGAACTCCAGGGGGCCGATGACCACCGTGTCGCCGTCGCGCGCCCCGGCCTCCCGCAGCGCCTGTTCCGCTCCCAGGCGCTCCAGGCGGTGCAGGAGCCAGCGGACGGCTTCCTCGTTGTCGAAGTCGGTCATGGCAATCCAGCGGTTCACCAGCGGTCCTTCGACGGTCCAGGTGCCGTCATCCCGGCGGCGCGCCTCGACCTTGCGAGGGTCCGGCCGCGCCCGGTACACGCGCCGCTCGGCGGCGGGTACGACCTGGGGGCGCGGCGCCCGTGCCAGCATGGCCTCGACGCGGTCCAGGAGCTCGTCCACCCCCTCGCCCGTGGCGGCAGAGATGGGCACCACCGCCATCCCCGTCTCGCCGGCGGCCCGCTCGATGACCTCCAACCGCTCGCGCGCCGCGGGCAGGTCCATCTTGTTGGCCGCCACCACCGCCGGCCTCTCCAGCAGCGAGGGCTCGAAGGCCGCCAGTTCCTGGCGCAGCGTCGCCAGGTCCTCCACCGGGTTCCGACCCTCGGTACCCGCCGCGTCCAATACGTAGATCAGAACGCGGGTGCGCTGGATGTGGCGGAGGAACTCCAGCCCCAGGCCCGCCCCGGCATGGGCTCCCTCGATCAGCCCGGGGATGTCGGCGATGACGAAGCTGCGCCCGGGCCCCCGCTCGACCACGCCCAGGTTGGGGGCCAGGGTCGTGAAAGGGTAGGCCGCGATCTTCGGCCGGGCCGCCGAGACCCGCGCCAGCAGGCTGGACTTGCCCGCGTTGGGCCAGCCGACCAGGCCGACGTCGGCCAGCAGCCGCAGTTCGAGTCGCAGCCAGCGGGCCTCGCCCGGCTCACCCTTCTCTGCGATGCGGGGCGCCTGGCGCCGGGGCGTGGCAAAGCGGGCGTTCCCCCTTCCCCCGCGCCCTCCCCGCGCCACGACCAGCCGCTGGCCGGCTTCCGCCAAGTCCGCCAGGACCTCGCCGGTATCACGATCGCGCACGATGGTCCCGGGCGGCACCCGGACCTCGCAATCCCTGCCGCGCCGGCCATGGCGGTTGCTGCCCTCGCCATTGCCGCCCCGCTCCGCCCGGTAGTGCCGCCGGTAGCGGAGGTCGGCCAGGGTGTTGAGGGCCGGGTCGACCACCAGGACCACGTCACCGCCGCGGCCGCCGTCGCCGCCGTCGGGACCGCCGCGGGGAACGTACTTCTCCCGTCGGAAGCTGACGGCGCCGTTGCCGCCGTCGCCTCCCTGGACGAAGATCTCAGCTTCATCGACGAACATCGGGCACGCTCACGCCCCCGCCGGCCGGCCGCCCCCGGCCCCCGCGGCCACGGGCGTGCCGGCGTCTCCCCCGTCACCGGGCCGGGGCGGCTCCACCTGCCAACACAGTCCCCGCTCCCCTTCCCAGGCCAGCACCACGCGGGTGGCACCCCTCGCCAGGGCGGCCTCCCGGGCGGCATCCAGTTCCCGTCGCAGGGCCTCGGGCCGGGGCGGCGCGTGGGCGGGCACCGCCGCGCGTTCCGCAGGCACGGGAGGGGTGCGCCACACCACTTCCAGGCCGGCCTCCTCACACTCCGCCAGCCACCGTAGGTAGGCAGCGGCCGTGTCGGGCGGCCACCGGCGCAGGAGGGCGCCTTCCGCCTCCAGCTGCCGACACCACCCGACCAGCGCCTCCGCCGCGCGATCGGCGCGCCCCAGTTGGAGCCAGCCCATGGCGACCTGCAGCCGGTTGACCGCCGCGTGCCGCCGGGCGCGCACCACCCGCACCAGTGCCGCCTCGGCGCCTGCGGCGTGGGCAGCCCGGCCCGCCGGCTTGCCGCCCCGCACCAGCAACATCACCGCCAGCACGCTCCCGGCCGCGGCGGCGGCCAGCACCGGCAACGGGGGCAGGGAGCGGCCGGCGGCCAGCACCACCAGCATCATGCTCTGCAGCAGTAGCGTCCCCGCTGCGACACGGATCCCGTCCATGCCGCCCCTCTCCTGGCGGTTCGTCCCCGTGCGTCCCCCATTCCCATACATACAAGAAGGCCTCCGCCGGATCGGTCGGTGGCCGCAGCGGAGGCAAAAGGACCGGCTCGGGTTTAGTCGGCGACGGCCTCGGTGGCACCCGTCCTGGCAGCGACGGGCACCACGTGGACGCGGCGACGCTTGCCCCCGGTGTCGAAGTCGACGTAGCCGTCCACCAGCGCGAACAGCGTGTCGTCACTGCCGCGCCCCACGTTCTTCCCCGGGTGGAACCGCGTACCGCGCTGGCGGACGATGATGGTACCCGCCCGCACGAACTGCCCGTCGTAGCGCTTGACGCCCAGGTACTTGGGGTTGCTGTCACGGCCGTTGCGAGTGCTGCCGCCGCCCTTCTTGTGGGCAAAGAGCTGCAGGTCGATCCGGCGCATCGCCGCCACCTCCTTCCTCCGCGACTACTCCCGCGCTTCCTCCACCTGGACGTAGTCACCGTAATCGCTGGCAATGGCCTCGATGCCGACCCGGGCGGTCTCCAGGATGGCCTGCGCCTGGGCGCGCCGGTCCTCCGGCACGTTGCCGGGCAGGCGGCAATGCAAGCGGCCATCCTCGTCCAGCTCGACCTCGGGCACGAGGTCCAGCACCTCTTCCAGGCCGAGGATCGCCGCCTGGCCCAGGGCGGACACCGCCGCGCAGACGATGTCCTCGCCCTTCTCGGCGAAACCCGCGTGGCCCGCGATCTCGAACCGGGTAATGGCCCCTTGCCGATCCCGGTAGAAGACCGCGCGAATCACGATCTCAAACCTCGATTCGCTCGATCTTGACCCGCGTGAAGGGCTGCCGGTGACCCCGCTTGCGGCGGTAGTTGACCTTGGGCCGGTACTTGAAGACGATGATCTTGCGGCTGCGCCCGTGCCCGAGGACGCGCCCCGTCACGCGGGCGCCCTCCAGGGTCGGCGTGCCGACGCGGAATTCCTCGCCCTGCTTGACGGCCAGCACCCGGTCGAAGACCACGGTCTCGTTCTCCTCCCGGGCCAGCCGGTCCAGCAGCAGCACGTCCCCTTCCTGCACGCGGTACTGCTTGCCGCCGGTCTCGATGATGGCGTACACTGCCGCTTCACCCCGCGTGATGCACTCGGTAGCAAAAAGCGGGCCCCCAACTTTGGCGGGGCCTCGACAGCCATTGTATTGTAGACGGCGCCGCGGGAGGGTGTCAAGGCAAGCCCCTCCGGGCGGCGCCTGGCGGTGTACCGTCCTCGCCGGGCGGTGCCGCTGGCCGGGACTTCCTCCCGATTCGGTGGCGCAACCATGGGCCGCCGAGGAAGGACGGGGGTCGCGGAAGGGCTCAGGAAACTCAGGAAACGATGCGCGCCCGGGCGTAGGTGCGGAAGGTTCGGGTGATCTCGACCTCCACCGTCTCCCCCACCCGGTCCCCGGCACCTTCGATGTCGATCACGTAACCCTCGACCCGGGCGATGCCGTCAGCGGCATTGGTGGCATGACGCTCCTGCACCTCCAGCCGCAGCACCTGACCGGTGTGGACCGGCAAGGCCTGGCGCTCCACCTCGGCCCGCGAGCCCAGAGCGACCAGGTTCATCGCCTCCAGGTGGAGGTCGTCCCGCCCCCGGATGAAGACGCTGCGCCCCGTCTCCCGCTCCAACTCCCGCAGGTTGGCTCCGCCGGCACCGATGAGAAGGGCGGCGACCGAGGGGTGCACCTCCACCAGGATCGCCTCGCTGGTGGAGTTGCGCAGGATGCGCTTGATCTCCCGCCGCACCCGGCGGGCGGCCGTCTCCTCGCTGAGGACGCGGCCGCGGCCCTCGCAGTAAGGGCATTCCCGGGTCAACTGCTCCAGCAGGCTCCGCCGCCCCTTCTTCCGCGTCATCTCCACCAGGCCGAGGGCGGTGATGCCCAGCACCGTGGCCCGGGTGTGGTCCCGGGCCAGGTGGCGCTCCAGCTCCTGCACCACCCGTTGGCGGTGACCGGGCTCGTCCATGTCGATGAAGTCGATGACGATGATCCCGCCGATGTCGCGCAGCCGCAACTGGCGCGCGATCTCCGCCGCCGCCTCCAGGTTCGTCCTGAACACGGTATCGGCCAGGTTCTTGGACCCGACGAACTTGCCGGTGTTGACGTCGATGACCGTCAGGGCCTCCGTCTGGTCGATGACGAGGTAGCCGCCGCTCTTCAGCCAGACGCGCCGCTTGAGGGCGCGCTCGATCTCCTCGTTGATGCCGTACTTCTCGAAGAGCCCGATCTCGGGGTCGCGATAGAGCTCGACGCGGTCGCGCAGGGGCGAGGCGAAGGCGGCCAGCAGCTCCAGCACCCGCCGGTATTCCACCGGGTCGTCGATGACCAGGCGATCCACCTCGGGGGTGAAGAGGTCCCGTACGACGCGATAGATCAGGCCCAGGTCCTTGTACAGCAACACGGGCGCCCGCTCGCGGCGGGCCTGGTGCTGGATGTCGGCCCAGAGGCGCGTCAGGTATTCCACGTCGCCCCGCAGTTCCTGCTCGCCGCGACCGGCAGCGGCCGTGCGAACGATCAGGCCCGCCCCCGGCGGCTGCAAGGACTGGGCCAGCTGCTTGAGGCGCTGCCTTTCCTGCTCGTCCTGGATGCGCCGCGAGACGCCCACGTAGTCCACACCGGGCATGAGAACGAGCAGGCGCCCGGGGATGGTCAGATGGCGGGTCACCCGAGCGCCCTTGGTGCCGGTGGGTTCCTTGACGATCTGGACGATGACTTCCTGACCGACCTTGAGCACATCCGAGATAGCCGGGCGTTTGGCATCGCCTGCCCGCTGTCCGGCGGGGGTCCCGTCCTCGTCCTCGACCCCGCGCGGCAGGGCATCGTCCACGTAAAGGAAGGCGTTGCGCTCGAGCCCGATGTTGACGAAAGCGGCTTGCATGCCCGGAAGGACGTTCTCGACCCGGCCCTTGTAGATGTTGCCTACGATGCGCTGCGTGGAAGGGCGTTCCAGATAGATCTCGACCAGGCGATCGTCCTCCAGGACGGCCACGCGAGCCTCGTCGGACTCGACGGTGACCAGAATCTCCTTGCCCATCGAAAATTCACTCCAAACCTGTCGATACAGTGAGTGTAATCCATTCACTCGCCCAATTCCAGCAACTCGGCCACCCGCGCGTCCAGCCCCAGCGACAGGATCCCGCGCAACAGGTGACCCTCGTCCAGCTCCGCCAGCGGCCGGTGGTCCATGCCGAGGATGACGATCTCGTGGTAGCTTCCCGGCCGCATCGCCTCGGCCACCTGGCGCAGGGAGGCGTGTTCCAGCACCACCAACCGGCTGACCGGCAGCAGGCCGGCCCGCTGCAACCGCCCGCGCTTGGCCCACAGGCCGCGCAGGGCGGCCACGCCGACCCATCGCTCCTCCCGGCCCGTGCCGGCCCAGATGGTGGCCGCCGCGGCCAGCAGGTGGGGGGCCAGCACCTGCCACCACCACCAAGCCAGGAGGGCGGTCGCCACCATGCCCGCCGCTAGCGCCCGGCCGATGCGGGCCACAACGGCCGTGGCCTGCCGCGGCCCGCGGGCGCGGCGCAGGAAGGCCAGCAGGATGCGCCCGCCGTCCAGGGGCAGGGCGGGGAGGAGGTTGAACAGGGCCATGGCCAGGTTGGCCTGCTGGAAGGGAGGAACCCAGGGGCCGGCCAGCCATCCGGCCCGCTCGAGGGCCACGCTGGCGGCCAGGAGGATCAGGTTGTTGAGGGGTCCGGCCAGGGCGACGACGGCTTCCACCAGGGGGTCCCGCCCCGCGCCCCGCACGTCGGCCACCCCGCCATAGGGGAGCAGCTCGACGCGGGCCACCTCCAGCCCGCAGGCACGGGCCGCCGTGAGGTGGGCCAGCTCGTGGGTGACCAGCACGGCCAGCAGGACCAGGATCTGGCCCAGCAGGCCCATGGCCGCCGCCAGGGCCAGCAGGACCAGCAGCAGGGGATGGACGGTCACCGCAACGCCGAGAATGCGACCGACGGTCACGGCACCCATGGCCCGCGATCCTTCGTCCCCTCAACGCCCGTCGTCCCGGGCGGGCAGGTGGAGCGCCGGGTCCACAGCCTGGCCGTATCGCCGCAACTCGAAGTGCAAGTGGGACCCGCGGCCCTCGGCCTCGGCGGCCACCGCGGCCATCACCTGGCCGGCGCGCACCACGTCCCGGTCCCGGACGATGACGTGATCCACGCCGGCATAGCGGGCCACCCAGCCGCCCCGGTGATCCACCTCCACGGTCCAGCCCAGGCCCGCGGCATCGTGCCAGACGCGCAGGACGATCCCGTCGGCCGCCGCCCGGACACCCGTCCCGGCCCGGGCGTCGATGTCGATCCCGTCGTGGAAACGGGGGTTGCCTCCGTTCTCCAGCTGCCACCCGAAGGGCTCGCCGATCCGGCCCTCCACCGGCCAGATCCAGGCGGGCTCCCAGTCGCGCCCGGCACCGGTGGGCGTGGCTTCGCCAACCGCCCCTTCGTCCCCCTCGCCTCCCCCGCGGCTCGCTCCGGCGCGCGCCGTCGAGGGCGCCGGCGCCCGCCCCCCCCCCGGTCCCTCGGGCC
>QGUQ01000506.1 GCA_003242195.1 Bacillota bacterium
TACTGTGACACCCCGAGATTTTCACGTGTCTTTTTCTCGGGAGCGGTAAGTTTGTATTCTACAAGAACCCCGAGGCGACGGAAGAGGCGTTCCGGGGCGGCTGGTTTCACACCGGCGACCTGGCCGTCTGGCACCCGGACGGGTACATCGAGCTGCGGGACCGGAAGAAGGACATCATCATCTCCGGCGGGGAGAACATCAGCACCATCGAGGTGGAGCGCTGCATCGCCGAACACCCGGCGGTCCTGGAGGTGGCCGTCATCGGGGTACCCGACCCCAAGTGGGGCGAAGTGCCCAAGGCCTTCGTGACCCTGAGGCCGGGGAAGGCAGCCACGGCCCAGGAGATCATCGACTTCTGCCGGCAGCGCATCGCCCATTACAAGTGCCCGCGCTATGTGGAGTTCACCGAGCTGCCCAAGTCGAGTACGGGCAAGATCCAGAAGTCCGTGCTGCGAGAGCGGGAGTGGCAGGGTTACGCGAAGCGTATCAATTAGGAGCATCGGCGGCCAACAGCCTGGACTGTGCGGCGGGTGGCGCACCCCGACTGTGCGGCAGAGCGGCCGATCCCGGACCCTGCGGTATGGCGGCACATCCGTGACGAGGGGGGACCCGGCGGTGGAGGGCATCGTTCTCTACGAAAAGCGCGGGCCAATCGGTACGGTGACCCTTAACTACGGTCACGCCTACAACACCCTGACGCTGGAGTCGATGGAAGCCCTGGAGGCTACCCTCAAGGAGATCGCGGCGCGGCGGGAGGTGGCCGTGGTCATCCTGCAGGGCAACGAGAAGACCTTCAGCTCCGGGCACAACTTCCGTGAGATTCAAGAGCTGGACCTCCAGGGGGTCTACGACCTTTTCCAGCGAAGCTTCCGTCTCAAGCAGACCATCCGCGAGATGCCCCAGGTGGTGGTGGCCAAGGTGCGGGGCATCGCCGTGGCCGCGGGCCTGGAGCTCGTGGCGGTGGCCGACCTGGCCGTGGCGGCGGAAAGCGCCCGCTTCGGCACGCCGGGCATCAACTGGGGGCTCTTCTGCAGCACGCCCGCGGTCTTCTTGAGCCGCAACGTCGGCCGGAAGAAGGCGGCGGAGATGCTCTTTACCGGCAACCTGTACAGCGCCCGGGAGGCGGAGGGGATGGGCCTGGTGAACCGGGTCGTCCCTGACGAGGCGCTGGACGAAGCGACGGAGGCCCTCGCCCAGGCCATCGCCCGGCACAGCCTGGACGTGATCGCGATCGGGAAGCGGATGTTCTATCAGCAGCTCCAGATGCAGGACTTCGAAGCCCTGGCCTTCGCCACGGAGGTTATCGTGCGCAACAGCAAGCACCCCGACGCCGTAAGCGGCATTCAGGCCTTCTGCGAAAAGAGGACACCGGTGTGGCACGACGGCATCGAGCGGGCCGCGGCAAGCACCGAGGCCGCAGCCCGAGGCAGTCAGGTAGGGGAGCGAGCGGAAGGGTAGCGGTGGTCCGGCGGTGAGAACCAGGGCAGCGATCTTACTGGAGATGGGGCGGCCGCGGCCTTATGCCGAGTCGCGGCCCGTGGTCGTGGACGAGGTGGAGCTGGCCTCAGGGAAGCCTGAGCGACTCTGGGAAGGGGGAGGGGGAGGCGAAACCCCGGTGCCGGGGAAAAGGGCAGGTTCTCCAGGGCCGCCTGGGGAACCTGCCCTTTCCCGTGCCCAAAAGGGACCCCTGCCCGAGCGGGTGGCCGGATCCGGCACCGCCGGGTGCCGGCGGCCTCAGACCAGCAGCCCCTCAATGCCCTCCCGCCGCAGCTCTTCCACCAGGGCCGGCGGGGCGCCGGTGTCGGTGATCAGGGTGTGGA
>QGUQ01000507.1 GCA_003242195.1 Bacillota bacterium
CTACAGGGCCGAGATGGTGCGGGAGGAAGAGGGGTGGCGCGTGCGCTGGTCGCCGGCCCTGATCTTCCCCGGCCTGGAAGAGGGCGGCAAGGTGCGGGCAGAGAGCCTGCCGGCCCGGCGCGGCGGCATCTACGACCGCCAGGGCCGCCCCCTGGCGGTGGACGAACCGGCCCGGGCCATCGGCCTGGTCCCCGGCAAGATGGAGCCGGACTCGGCGCAGCGGCTGGCCGAGGCGTTGGGGTTGCAGGTGGCCGACGTCGAGGCCAAGCTGGAGCAGCCCTGGGTGCGGGAGGACCTGTTCGTCCCCATCGCTACCCTGCCGCAATCCCGGGCCGAGCGCCTGGAGCAGGACCTGCTGGCCATCCCCGGCGTGCTGATCAGCTCCACCAAGGAGACGGCCCGTTACTATCCCCAGGGGGCCCTGGCCGCTCCCCTCATCGGCTACGTGGGGCCCATCACCGAGGAGGAACTGACGGCGGAGCGGCGCCAGGCCGGCTACGGCCCCCGGGATGTCATCGGCAAGCAGGGAGCCGAGAGCGCCTTTGAGGAAGCCCTGCGGGGGCGCCGGGGCGGCCGCATCTGGCTGGAGCGGCCCGACGGCACGGAGGGCGGGGAGGTGGCCCGCCGCGAGCCCGAGGACGGCCACGACGTGCGCCTGACCCTGGACATCGACGTGCAGCGGGCGCTGGAGAAGGCCATGGAGGGCGCCCGGGGGTCGGCGGTGGTCCTCGATCCGGGCACGGGGGAGGTGCTGGCCCTGGCCAGCCACCCCGCCTTCGACCCCAACCGCCTGGCCGACGGGATCACCAGCGCCGAATGGCGGGAGCTCAACGAGGATCCGGGCGCGCCCCTGTTCAACAAGGCCCTCTCGCCGATCACGCCGGGTTCGACCTTCAAGCCCATCACCGCCGCCGTGGCCCTGGACGCCGGCGTCATCCGGCCGGACACGGACTTCGGCGAGAGCCCCGAGCGCTGGCAAAAGGACGCCTCCTGGGGTAACTACTTCGTCAAGCGGGTGCCCCACCCGCCGGGCCGCGTCGATCTCATCCGCGCCCTGGTCTGGTCGGACAACGTGTACTTCGCTCGCGTGGGCCTGGCCCTGGGGCCGGAGCGGTTCACGGCGGGTGTGGAACGTTTCGGCCTGGGCGGGAAGTTCCCCTTCGACCTGCCGGCCCGGTCGGGCCAGGTGGCCGGCGAGGGCGGGATCCGGGGCGAGATCCAGCTGGCCGACAGCGCCTACGGCCAGGGCCAGGTGCTGGTCAGCCCGCTGCAACTGGCGGCTATGTACACGGCCTTCCTCAACGAGGGGGACGTCCTCCGGCCCTATCTCCTGCTGGAAGAACGGGACGCCAGCGGGCGTGTGCTGCGCCAGGGCGAGCGGGCCGTCCTGGCGGACGACGCCACCAGGCCGGAGACGGCGCGGGTGATCCGGGAGGCGCTGCGCCGCGTGGTGGCCGACCGGACCGGCACCGCCCATGCCCTGGCCGACGTCCGCGGCTGGACGGTATCGGGCAAGACCGGGACCGCCCAGGTACAGGGCGGGGAAGGCGGTGCCCGCTGGCGCTGGTTCGTCGCCTGGGCGGCGCCGGCCGGGGAGGAGGAGCCCCGGTACCTCATCGCCATGGCGGTCTACCAGCAGGGTGCGGGGGACGAGAACGCCCCCAACCCGGCGGTCGCCCGTGTCAAGCAATGGTTGAGCTCCCTACCGCGCTGACGCCGGCTTGCGGCCGCGTGAGCACGAAAGGGACGGCGAACCGTCACGAAAGGGCATAGGAACGCGGACTCCCATCCCGGGGGGGCGGGCACACCCGGGGCGC
>QGUQ01000508.1 GCA_003242195.1 Bacillota bacterium
GGTCAGCTCCAGGAACAGGCTCTCCAGCGTCTCCGAGCCGGCCGCGGCCTGGGCCCGCAGTTCCTCCAGCGTCCCGCAGGCGATGAGCCGCCCCCGGTGGATGATCCCCACCCGGTGGCAGAGCCGCTCGGCCACCTCCAGGATGTGGGTCGAGAAAAAGACGGTGCGCCCGGCGGCGCAGTGCTCCGCCATGAGGTTCTTCAGCTCGTGGGCGGACCGGGGATCCAGGCCCACCATGGGTTCGTCCAGCACCCAGACCGGAGGGTCGTGGATCAAGGCGCCGATGAGGACCAGCTTCTGGCGCATGCCGTGGGAATAGCTGGCGATGCGATCGCCCAGGGCGCCCTCCAGCTGGAACAGGGAGGCCAGCCGCTCGATGCGCTCGCGGCGCTGGCGGGCGTCCACGCCGTAGACGTCGGCCAGGAAGCGCAGGTACTCGATCCCCGTGAGGCGCTCGTAGACCTCGGGCGTGTCGGGGACGAAGCCGATGCGCCGCTTGGCCTCGATGGGCCGTTCGGCCATGTCGATGCCGTCGATGATCACCCGGCCCGAGTCCGGGGGCAGGATGCCGACCATCATGCGGATGGTGGTGGTCTTGCCGGCACCGTTCGGCCCGAGAAAACCGAAGATCTCGCCCGGCTGTACGGTCAGGCTCAGGTCGTCCACGGCCAGGACGCGGCCGCCGTCGTAGCTCTTGCGAAGGTTCCGGAGTTCAACCATGGGCCACCCTCCTGCGAACCCGTCCACATCCCTGCCTGCCCAAGGGAGCGCCAAGGGCATGGGGGATCACGGAACCCGGCGACCAGCATAGCGGGCGAATCTTAACCGCCCGTTTCCGCAGGCTTACACTTCGCTTAAGACGGCTCTGCCGGTTCTGCCGGTGTCCAGTGGGGGCGGTTCGGCCCGGATCACGGCCCCGGAGTCGTTCGCGCGGGAGGGTGGAGAGTCCTTCCAGGGAGACCCAAGGCGACCGCCGGCCGGCGACCGGCGGCATGTACGCCCGCGGCAGACCTGGCCGGCCCTGTCCTGGGCCGGCCAGGTCCTGCCCTGCATCACGTCAGGGCACGGGGCTTCACGACCGGCGCAACCGCAGGGCGAGGGCGAAGAACCACAAGGCGCCGGGCGCCAGGGTGAGCAGGAGGAGCCAGAGGCCGTAGCGAGGGTACAGCCAGGCCGCCACCAGGCCCGGGAACCCGGGGACCAGGGCCGCCGCTCCGGCGATGCCCCAGGCGGTCCAGGGGCCGCGGAGCCGGGGCAGGTCCAGGGCCGCGCCCAGGGCGGCCGACCAGTGGAGGAAGGCGGCGACATAGCCGCTGCCCAGCGTCACGGGCCAGAGGAACCGCCACCAGGACGGAGCCGTCCCGGCAGCCGTGGCGCGGGCCAGGAGAGGCAGGCCGGCCGTCTCGGCCGTCAACAGGGGCAGCCAGACCGCCAGGGCGACCGCGCCGGAGATGGCGCCGTAGAGGGCGTACCGGGCCGCGCCATGCTCCTCGAGGCCGCGGTAGAGGGCCACCCACCCGAGGGTCCACAGCCAGAGCCCCGCAGCCAGCCCGACGTGTACCGCCATCCATAACCAGAGGGTGCGCCGGACTTCGGCCAGCACTTGGGCGGCGTCCAGCGGATCGACCGTGGGCGGGTGCAGGACGGTGCTGACCGCGGCGAGGACGCCGCCGGAGAGGATCAGGGTGCCCGCGTGACGGAACCAGGCGCTCGTGGACATGGTCGTGTCCAGTATGCCCAGAGGCGGGTGCGGGCAGGCATGGTCATGCCGAGGGCGCGGGCCAGGGCCCGCGGGCCCCCTCCGCGGCTCCCACCA
>QGUQ01000509.1 GCA_003242195.1 Bacillota bacterium
GCCTTGCCACGGCCACGAGGGTGTATGCCGCAGGCGACGCCGTGAACGTGCCCGACGAGCTGGCCCTGCGCTGGTGTCAGGAGGGCGTCGCCGAGCCCGAGGCCCCCGGGGAGCTGCACGAGCTGCTGGAGCGCCAGCAGCAGGCCGAGGAACCGACGGAGGGCGACGGAGAAGGCGAAGCCGAGGCCAAGGCACAGGAGAACCCGCCCGAGGACAAGGCCCGGCAGGCTCCGCCGGAGGACAAGGCCGCAGGGGTGACGGAGGATGGCGGAGCTGGTGACGCTGGCGGAAGCGAAGGCGATGCTGCAAAGCCCCGACGGGGACGACGGGCTGGTAACTGACCTGATTCGCCGGGCCTCCGCCGCCGTGGAGAGCTACACCGGCCGGCGGTTCCTCCACACCGACCTGACCGAGCTGCACGACGGTGGCAGCAAGGCTCTGATCGTGCGGTTCCGGCCGGTGGTCCAGGTGCAACGGGTCCTGGACACCGCGACGGGCCGGGAGGTACCGCCGGACGAGTACGTGGTGGGCTATGGCGCCGGGCTGGTCCTGCGGCGCTGTGGACGGTGGGCCAAAGGCCCCCTGCGGTGGCAGGTGGAGTATACCGCCGGCTACGCGGCGACGGTGGAGGACGTGCCGGGCGACGTCAAGCAGGCGGTCCTCCAGCTGGTCGCGGCGTGGTACAACCGGCGGGATGCCGGGGTCAAGGCAGAACGGATCGGCGACTATAGCCGGGACGCGGAAACGGGGCTACCGGCGCAGGTGCGGGAGCTGCTGGAGCCCTACGTCGAGGTGGTGGTCTAGGTGAGCGAGGCCCGTCCGGTGGTGCGCGTGAGGGCCGAGATCCTGCCGGCGTGGTACTCCGGCATCGTGCGGCGCGCCCTGCTGGCGGCCGTGTGGCTCGGGTTCCTCCCGCCAGAACGCGCCCTGAAGTGCTACAAGACGTTCCTGCTGCGAACCGCCCGGCTGCGGGTCCATCCCATCAACGTCCAGACCAACCTGGGCGGGGGGCTCGATGATTACGCACCTGCTGAACCGGGTTGTCACGATTGAGCGCAAGACCCGGACCCACGACGGCCAGGGCGGCTGGAAAGAGGGCTGGCAGGTGGTCGGGACCATCCGGGCGCGGGTCCGGCCGTCCACCGCGCGGGAGCGCAGCGCCGTCGCCATCGTCCCGGAGGCGATCGTGACCCACGTCCTCTACACCGAGTACGGCGCCGACATCCGCCGCGACGACCGCGTGACGCTGGAGGACGGCACGCGCCTGAAGGTGGTCGCGGTGTTGCGGCCGTCGGCCGGCCACCACCTCGAAGTCCAGGCGGAGGAAGTGCAGCATGGCCGATAAGGTGATCCTGCGCTGGCGGCTGCCGCAGTTCGAGAAGGCGGTCCGCACCCATGTCCGCAGCGGGATGAAGAAGGCCGTCATGTTCGCCGAGGGCTACGCCAAGACGCTGGTGAGCCGGGGCAACAAGACGGGGAAGAACCCGTCCAAACCCGGTGAGCCGCCCAAGACGGTGACCGGCACCCTGCGGAGCAACATCGGCCACGACGTGGTGGAGACGCCGAAGGAGATCGTCGGCATGGTCGGCGTCCGCAAGGGGCCGGCCCAAAAATACGCCCTCCGGCTGGAGCTGGGCTTTGTCGGCACGGTGACGGTGCGGGCGCACAAGCGCCGCATCACCCACGTGTTCGGCCGCAAGCTGAAGGAGCCGAAGGTGGTGCAGGTGCGGTCCTACACGTACCGCGTCAACCAAGCCCCCCGGCCACACCGGCGGCGGACCGGGGGGGGAACCGCCAACACCCGTTTCCCCCG
>QGUQ01000510.1 GCA_003242195.1 Bacillota bacterium
AACCGCGAGGTGGAGACCGCCCCGCGCAGGGATCTGGAGGGCCTGCAGTTGGCGCGGCTGCGGGCCACCGTCGAACGAGCCCATGCCCGGGTGTCGCTGTTTCGCCGCCGCATGCAGGAGCGCGGTCTTGGGCCGGACGATGTCCGCTCCCTGCAGGATCTTCCCCGCCTGCCCTTCACGACCAAGCAGGATCTCCGGGATCACTACCCCTTCGGGTTGTTCGCCGAGCCCCTGGAGAACGTGGTCCGCATCCACGCCTCGTCGGGGACGAAGGGCAAGCCCACCGTGGTCGGCTACACCCGGAACGACATCGAGGTGTGGGCCGAATGCGTCGCCCGATGCTTTTGCATGGCAGGGGGTGAGCCCGGGCACATCTTGCACAACGCTTATGGATACGGGCTCTTCACCGGCGGCCTGGGCCTCCACTACGGTGCGGAGCGGGTGGGGGCCACGGTGATTCCCGTCTCCGGCGGCCACACCGCCCGCCAGGTGCTCCTCATCCAGGACCTCCGGCCCCCGCGGGATCTCGTGCACGCCCTCCTACCTCCTCAACCTGGTGGAACACATGGAGGAATACGGGATCGATCCCCGGGAGATCAGTCTCCGGTACGGGATCCTGGGCGCCGAGCCGTGGTCGGAAGCCCTGCGCGTCCAGCTGGAGGAACGGCTGGGCATCGACGCCGTGGACATCTACGGCTTGAGCGAGGTGATCGGGCCGGGAGTGGCCAACGAGTGCCGCGAGGCCAAGGACGGGCTTCACATCAACGAGGACCACTTCCTGCCCGAGGTGATCGATCCCGCCAGCGGGGACCCCCTACCCCCCGGTGAGTATGGAGAGCTGGTGTTCACCTCCCTGACGAAGGAAGCCTTCCCCGTGATCCGGTACCGTACGGGGGACATCGCCGCCCTCTATCCCGAGCCCTGCTCCTGTGGGCGGACGCTGGTCCGGATGAGCCGGGTCAAGGGGCGGGTCGACGACATGCTGGTGGTACGCGGCATCAATGTCTTCCCTTCCGAGGTCGAGTACCAGCTGCTCAAGTTCAAGGAACTGGCGCCCCATTACCAGATCGTCATCGATCGGGGGCGGGCCCTGGACCGGATGGAGGTCTGGATCGAACCGGCTCCCGCCACGGTGGCCGCGTGGGGCCGCTTTGATCCGGGCATCGCTCCCGCGGCCGAGTTGACGAACAAGACCGGTAATGCGCTGGCGGCGGCCCTTGGCATCCAGGTGGACATCCGGCTGGTGGAACCGGGATCCATTCCCCGTAGTGAGGGCAAGGCCGTCCGCGTCGTGGACCGCCGCCAGATCGGGGTGTGAGGAGGACAATGGACGGCACGAAGGCACCAGTGTCGGCTCCGCCGCCGGAAATCACGGGTGCCGTGCGGGAGCGGATCGCCGCCGACCCCTTCTGCCGGCACCTCGGGATCGAGTTGGAGGCGCTCCGGCCGGGGTATGCGCGGCTGGGGATGGCCCTGACACCGGACATGCTGAACTTTCACGGTACCGCCCACGGTGGTGCCGTCTTTGCCCTGGCTGACGCCGCCCACGCCGCGGCCTCCAACAGCCACGGCGATCCCGCGGTTGCCCTTCACGTCGGCCTCGACTATGTGGCGCCGGCCCGGGCCGGCTGCCGGCTGGTGGCGGAAGCGGTGGAGGAGGAGCGGGGTCGCCGGACCGCCCTCTACCGCCTGACCGTGCGGGAGGAGGGGACCGGGCGCCTGATCGCGGCGGGGCAGGGGCGGGGGGACATTCTGGGGCGGGGGGACGGGGGGGTGGGGGGGGGGGGGGGGGTGCCCGGGGGCGG
>QGUQ01000511.1 GCA_003242195.1 Bacillota bacterium
GGCTTACCTGAGCAACCGCGGGCTGGTGCTGCCGGCGCCCATGCCGGGCCCGGGCTTCGCCGTGTGGCTGGCGGTGGTCCTGGCCGGCGTGGCCGCGGGCATCCTGCTCTATCGCCGCCGAGATAGGATGCGGGTGGAAGGGGGGCGGGAGACCCGTCCCGGCCTCGCCGCGGCGGGCTGCATCGCCGTCGCGGCCGTCGGGGGGTGGGTGATCGCCCCGGCACCGCCGCTGGCCTGGAGCGAGCCGTCCGTGGCCCGCTTCAACTTCCAGGGCGGCGTGTTGCTCTCGCCGGAGTATGGCGCCCTGCTGATGGGGCTGGTGATGTATACCGGCGCCTTCATCGCCGAGGTGGTGCGGGGCGGCGTGTTGGCCGTCCCCCGGGGGCAGTGGGAGGCGGCGCGGGCACTGGGGCTGCCGCCCCTGCTGGTCCTTCGGCTGGTGGTCCTCCCTCAAGCCCTGCGCGTCATCGTGCCGCCCCTCACCAGCCAGTACCTCAATCTGATCAAGAACTCCAGCCTGGCCATCGCAGTGGCCTATCCCGACCTACTCAATGTGAGCAACACGGTGGTCAACCAGACCGGGCGCACGTTGGAGATGCTGGTACTGGTGGGCATGACCTACCTAGGCTTCAGCCTGCTCACGTCCTTGCTGATGAACCTGTACAACCGCGCGGTGCGGCGGGGGGAGCCCTGATGACGGCCACCCGTCCGCCCCTTGCGATACGGCCCGCCGGCCGGCTCCTGGTGCGGGCGTGGGCATGGCTGCACGGGAACCTCTTCGCCACCTGGTATCACGCCCTCTTGAGCCTCGTCACCCTGTGGGCGGTGGGGCGCGGCCTGGTCGCCGTCCTGGAATGGGCCCTGCACCGGGGGCAGTGGCAGGCGGTGGCCGGCAACCTGCTCCTGTTGCTGGTGGGCCGCTATCCACGGGAGGAGCTGTGGCGGGTGTGGCTGGCCGTCGCCGTGCTGGCCGGTCTGGGGGTGGCCAGCGGGATCGCCTGGGGTAGGGTGGGGCGGGGCTCCCGCTGGCAGCTGCCCGTGGCGGCAGGGTGGTTCGTCCTGGTCCCCGCGGTCCTGGCCGTGCTCCACGGCGCCGGAGGCACGCAGGCCTGGGGCGGCTTCCTGCTCACCCTGATCCTGGCGCTGGCGGGCATCACGCTGTCCTTCCCCCTGGGCGTGCTGCTGGCCCTGGGCCGCGCCAGCCACCTGCCCCTGGTCCGCGCGCTAGCCATCGCCTACATCGAGGGCGTCAGGGGCACCCCCCTGATGGTCGTCCTGTTCTTCGCCATGACGGCGCTGCCCCTCGTCCTGCCACCGTCGGTCCGGCCCGACCTGGTGCTGCGGGCGGCCGCGGGTCTGGTGTTGTTCACCGCCGCGTACGTGGCGGAGGCCGTGCGCGGTGGGCTGCAAGGCGTCCCCCGGGGCCAGATCGAGGCCGCCCGGGCGCTGGGCCTGACCGGTACCCAGGCCATGCTGTTGATCGTCCTTCCCCAGGCGCTGCGGGCTGTCATCCCGGCCATCGTCGGGCAATTCATCAGCTTGTTCAAAGACACGTCGCTGGTGGCCGTGTGGGGGCTGCTGGAGCTGGTGGGCGTGGCCCAGAGCGTGCTCTCCAACCCCGCCTTCCTGGGACGGCACGTGGAGGTGTACGCCTTCGTCGGCGGGATGTACTGGCTCTTTTGTTACGGCATGTCCTACGCCAGCCGGCGACTGGAGCGGCGCCTGGGGCTCGGAGAACGGTAGACCGGTGGTTACGCGCGGGCGCGGGGCAAACCCGCGCGCCCGGCCTCGGCGGGAGG
>QGUQ01000113.1 GCA_003242195.1 Bacillota bacterium
GGGTGTTTTGCGTCAACGCCCCTGCCCACAGGAACTGGAGGATGCAGCGGCCTGGCTGCGGGTGCGCATGCCGGCTCTCTACGGGCCGCACTCGGACCGGGATTGGGTCAAGCTGTTGCGCCAGCTCGCTCGCAGCGCGGTCGCCTAAACCAACTACACGGCTGGGGATTCACCTACCGAAGCTTGACACGGACGTCCTCGCGCCCGCCGTTGCGGGATCGTCCGGGCCGTGTTAGAATGGGCTCGAGCTTCCGACGGGCTGTGGCGCAGCTTGGTTAGCGCGCTACCTTGGGGTGGTAGAGGTCCCCGGTTCAAATCCGGGCAGCCCGACGATCCGAAGGAAGAACGAGGCCGCGCGGGTCCGATGAAGACCCGCGCGGCCTATTTTCCGGGCCGTTGGCCGGCGGCGGCGCCCGCGCGGGGCACCGGCCGCGGGGACGGCCGCGCATTTCCCACCCCGGGTGCGCTGGAGCGCTGGAACGGGGCCGCCGCCGGGCCCCGCTTGCCCCGCCACCGCACTTCCTCCGAGAACGGGCCGTGGGATGTGGCGGCGGTTGCGGGGCGGGCGTACGTAAATTAGTATTAATCCACGAAAAGCTATCGGCGTTGTCCGAATGCCAGCGCGCCCGCGCCGGGAAGGCCGGTGGCGGTGCGCCCAAGGCGGCGGCCATACCGGGGCGAGGTGTTCAGAATGGTCGAGGTGTACATTCCCACACCCTACCGGTCCATCACCGGGGAATCCAGGGTACAGCTCGAGGCGAAGACGGTCATGGACCTCCTCCGCCAGCTGGCAGAGCGGTACCCCGATCTGCGCGAGCGCCTGTTCGATGGCGAGGAGATCGCTCACCATCTGAACGTCTACGTCAACAAGCGGGAGATCCGCACGTTGCAGGGGCCGGAGACCCCGCTGGCCGACGGCGACGAGGTGGCCCTCATCCCCGCCATGTCCGGCGGGTCGGCACCCCTGCTCGACCAGCAGCAGCTGGAGCGCTACTCGAGGCAGCTGCGGCTTCCCGAGCTGGGCGTGGAGGGCCAGCGCAAGCTGCTGGACAGCAAGGTGGCCATCGTGGGTGCCGGGGCGCTGGGATCGCCGGCGGCGATCTACCTGGCCGCTGCCGGCGTCGGGACCATCGGCCTGATCGACGGCGACCGGGTCGAGCTGTCCAACCTGCACCGGCAGATCCTCTACTTCGATCACGACCAGGGCCGCCCCAAGACCCAGGCGGCGCGCCGGCACATCGAGGACATCAACCCCGACGTCCGGGTGATCGAACACCGGACCTTCCTCAACTCGCAGAATGCCCTGGAGATCCTGGAACCCTACGACGTGGTGATCAACGGCAGCGACAACTTCGCCACGCGCTACTTGGTCAACGATGCCTGCGTCCTCCTGGGTAAGCCGCTGGTGGACGCCAGCATCCTGCGTTTCGAGGCCCAGGCCACGGTGTTCATGCCGGGCCGCGGGTGCTATCGCTGCCTGTACCCGGCGCCTCCCCCGCCGGGGATGGTTCCCAGCTGCGCGGAAGCCGGCGTCATCGGGGCCCTGGCCGGGCACATGGGGACGCTGCAGGCGCTGGAGGCCATCAAGATCCTCCTGGGCATCGGCGAGACCCTGGCGGAGCGGCTCCTTATCTATGACGCGTTGAGTGCCACCTACCAGGTGCTTCAGTGGCAGCGCAACCCCAACTGCCCGGTGTGCGGGGACAACCCCACCATCAAGGAACTCATCGACTACGAGGCCTTCTGTGGCGCCCCCCTGCCCGGGCAAGGAGAGCGCAACGGCCGCGCCGGCAGCGGGGCTGGTCAGGAGGCGCAGCCACAACCGGCCGGACCGGTGGAGATCTCCCCCGTGGAGGCGGCCGAGGTACTGCAGCGCGGCGAGGTGCAGGTGATCGACGTCCGGGAGGAATGGGAGTACGCGCGTGACCATATCCCGGGGGCGCGGCTGATCCCCCTGGCCAAGCTGGCCGACCACCTGGAGGAGGTGGACCGGGAGCGGCCGCTGCTGGTCGTCTGCGAGGTGGGCGAGCGGAGCCGCCTCGCCGCCGAGTTCCTCCACCAGGCGGGATTCCCGCGGGTGTATAACCTGCAGGGGGGCATGATCGCGTGGCGTGTCCACCGCCTTCCGGTCGAGGCGGGGAGCGGGCGTTGACGGGAGATGGGCCGCGTTCCTCCCCGCCGCCGGTCTTCATCCCGCGGTCCCTGGCGGACGCCATGATCGCCCACGCGCGGGCGGAAGCACCGCTGGAGGCGTGCGGGATCATCGGCGGCAGCGGCGAGCGCGCGCTGCGCTTCTACCCGGCGCGCAACGCGGACCGTTCACCGGTCCGCTACACGGTGCACCCGGAGGATCAGTTGCGGATTCTCTGGGAGCTGGAGGAACACGGCGAGGAGTTGTGGGGAATCTTCCACAGCCATCCCCGTTCCGAGGCGTATCCGTCGCCCACGGACGTGCGCTTCGCCTACTATCCCGAGGCCTATTACGTGATCGCCTCGCTGGCGGACCCCGCCCGTCCCGTCTTGCGCGCCTTCCGCATCGTCGACGGGCACATCACGGAGTATCCCATCGTCTTCGAGGCACCGGGGGAACGGGCCGGATCCTAGCGCCCGTTCTCCCGGCCGGCAGCCCGGTAGTGCTTGACCCCGCTGTACAGCCCCATGCTGCCAAGGCCCGTGGCCAGCCCTCCGATCAAGGCTTCGAACCACACCGAGCCGCCAGCGACGGCGTAACCCAACGAGAGGGCGACCCCCAGCACGATCGCCGCAGGCGGCGCCCAGGCCGCCGGCATGCCCTGCCTCTTGAGGAGTTCCACCGCCGCGGTGATCAAGGGGACGGCCATCACCGTCCGCGTCACGTCCGGGTCCAAGGCTTCCGCCTCCCTCGCCCGGGCGGCGCCCGGCCTGGCGGGCCGGCGCCTGGGCGGCACATCAGAGGATGATGCAGATGAGGTTGCCGCTTCCCTCGTTGGCGATTCGCTCCAGGGACTCGCGGATCTTGTCCTGGGCGGGGGCGGGCATGGAGCGGATCTTGTCCTCGATGCCCTCCTTCAGCAACTCGTCGAGGGACTTGCCGAAGATGTCCGATTCCCAGATCTTGCGCGGGTCGTCTTCGAACTTCTCCATGAGGTAGTTGACCAGTTGCTGGGACTGCTTCTCGGAGCCGATCATGGGTGCCACTTCCGTGGTCACCACCGTACGGAACAGGTGCAGAGCGGGTGCGCTGGCCCGCAGGCGCACGCCGAACTGGCCGCCCTTGCGGATCAACTCGGGTTCCTCGAAGATCATGTCGTCCAGGGAGGGCATGACGACCGCGTAGCCCCGGTCGTCCACCTCGTCCAGGCTGTTGCCGATGCGGTCGTAGACGGCCTTGGCGCGGCTCAGCTCGCGGATCAGGCGGACGAGGGCGTCCTTGCCCCGGATCTCCATGCCGCTGATCTCGCCCAGGATCTGCCAGAAGAGGTCCTCCGGCACCGTCACGTCCACCGTGGCGACGCCCGTCCCCAGGTCCAGCTCCTCCAGTTCCACCTTCTCCATGTGCTGGTACTCGGCCAGTTGGGCGATGGCCCGTTCCACGTCGCGGAGGCGCTCCACGTTCTGCACCGTGGTGGCGATGGCGTCGTTGTAGTGGCGGCGCAACCAGAAGTCCGCGGGGAGTTCCTCGATCCAGGCCGGCAGGCGTACCACCAGCTCCCGCACGGGGAACTCCAGCAGCAGCTGTTCCAGCACCACCAGCAGGTCCTGCTCGGTGACGCGGTTGAGAGCGATGGGGATCACCTGGACATCGTACTCGTAGGCCAGGTTCTCCGCCAGCTCGGCCGTTTCGGGTGCCAGGGGATCCACCGTGTTCAACAGGATGACGAAAGGCTTGCCGATCTCCTTTAGCTCGTGGACGACCTGTCGCTCCGCCTCCACGAAGTTCTCCCGGGGGATCTCACCGAAGGAGCCGTCGCACGTCACCACGATGCCCAGGGTGGAGTGCTCGGTGATGATCCGGCGGGTCCCCACCACGGCCGCTTCCTCGAAGGGGATGTCCTCGTCGAACCAGGGGGTCGTCACCATGCGCGGGCCGTCTTCCTCCGTGTAGCCGATGGCCCCCGGCACGGGGAAGCCCACCGAGTCCACGAGGCGGACGCGCACCGTCAGGCCTTCCTTGACCGTGATCTCCACGGCCTCGTCGGGGATGAACTTCGGCTCCGCCGTCATGATGGTGCGGCCGGCCCCGCTTTGCGGGATCGCGTCCTGGGTGCGCTGCCGGTCGTGCTCGTCGGCGATGTTGGGCAAGACCAGGAGCTCGGTGAATTTCTTGACGAAGGTCGACTTGCCCGCCCGCACCGGACCGACCACGCCGATGTAAAGGTCGCCGCCGGTGCGCTCGGCGATGTCGTGAAAGATGTCGTAACGCTCCACGCGCCTTCCCTCCCGTCGCTGCCGCCGTCCCCCGCGGCACTGGCTGGTCGGTCAGACAACGGCCGGCCCCGCTCCGAGGCCAGTACCATGTATATGAGCGCCGGGAGGGGATATGTCGTGGGGGCGGACGGCCCTGGGGACCGTCAGGGTCGGAGCCCCCGTGCCTCCAGGAAGCGCCACAGCTCCTCGGGTTGGTCGCGGTATCGCTGGTGCAGGCCGGGGTTGGCCGCCAGCTCTTCGATGAGGCTGGCGAGGGCTGCGTTGAGCGGCGCGTCCAGGCCCCTGGACGCTGCTTCGCGGGCCACCGCGCCGTGCAGGTAGGGGGATTCCGTGCGGGCCCGGCCGGCGGCCAGGTCCAGGGCCACCGAGGGAAGCTTGCCACCCCTCCCCCTGGCTGCCATGGGACCTACCAGCCGCGCGAACAGGCCGGAGGGCAGCCATTCCACCAGACGGGCGAAGCTCCGCACCGGATATCCCGGCAGGTCAATGAAGGCCGGGACGGCGGCCCGGCCCACCATCACCGCTTCCCGAAGACTCTGGTGCTCCAGGCGCGCCGCCAGGGGGTGGCGGAAGAGCCGGTGCACGTCCCACTGCAGGATGGCGCCGACGGCATTGCCGACCAGGTTGAGAAGCAATTTCGACCACTTGAGGGAGGCGGCATGGGATGCCACGGCGAGGGGCACCGGCAAGCCCGTCCATGCCGTGGCCAACCGACGGCAGGCCTCCTCACCTCCTGGGACCGGGGCGAGGGCCAGGCCGCCCGAACGGTTGAACACGACCACCTCGCCGCCCTGCAGGGTAGCGCTCAAGGTAACGGTGCCGGCCACGACCCGTTCCGGCCCGAAGACGCCGGCCAGGTAGTCCTCGGTGCCGATCCCGTTCTGGAAGGCCACGATGAAGGGAACGGCCGGCCAGGCGTCCTGCAGCATGCGGACGGCCTCGCCCACGTCGAAGGCCTTGACGGTCAGGGCGACGGCGTCGGGGACCCCCCAGTCCGCCCCGGCCTGGAGGGGGTCGCCGTAGACGGCCGGCCGCGATGCGATGCTCCGGCCGCCGGCTAAGCGCACGCGCAGGCCGCCTCCCACCACCGGCGCCAGCCGGGCCGGGCGGCCGATCAATGCCACGTCGTGCCCTGCCGCCGCCAGCAGCCCGCCCACCAGGCACCCGATGGCTCCCGCGCCCAGCACCGCGATCCGCATCTTCAGCGACCCCGCACGTCGATCTGGAGGGTGATGGGCAGCTCCTCGCGTCGCAACAGGCGCTGGATGTTGGAGCGATGCCTCACCAACACGACCAGGAAGGCGACGACGCCGAAGGCCAGTTGGGGTGCGGGGACGTGCAGCCAGATCATGGTGAGGGGCACGCTCAGGGCCGCGGTCATGGACCCCAGGGACGAGTAGCGGGTCAACAGGACCACGGCCAGCCACGTCGCCGCGGCCATCAGGGCCACGCGACCGTCGAGGCCGATCAGCACGCCCAGCCCCGTGGCCACGCCCTTGCCGCCGCGGAAGCGGAGCCACACGGACCAGCTATGGCCGGCCATGGCAGCCACACCGGCCAGCACCATCGTGCCCCCGCCCAAGTCCAGGGTTCGGGCCAGCCAGACCGGCAACCATCCCTTGCCCGCGTCGGCCACCAGCACCAGGAGGGCGAGGCCCGGCCCGCCGACCCGCAGGACGTTGGTGGTGCCGATGTTGCCGCTACCGTACTGGCGGATGTCGACGCCGCGGAACAGGCGCACCAGCCATAAGCCGAAGGGCAGCGAGCCCAGGAGGTAGCCCAGGAAGACGATGGGGAGCGGAACAGCCCATTGCAATGTATCATCCACCTTCAAGACACCGGCCCGCCCGCCGCGGTCCCCAGGGGACGTCTCGGACTCGGGAGGGCGCTGGTTTCTTACCGGTTCGTCCCCCGCCGCCGATCTCCTGTTGCCCGCCGTTCACTGGCGTGCCTTCTTGCCCGGCGCCCGGAAGATCAGGCGCAGGGGCGAAGAGGACGCCCCCGGACACGGGGGGATACGCACTCTCTATACCACTGACACCACC
>QGUQ01000512.1 GCA_003242195.1 Bacillota bacterium
GAACTGGCCCGGGGGGGCGTGACCAGCGTGGAGGAAGTCCTGCGGGTGACGGAGGCGCCGAGCTTCGGGGGGCTAGGGTCACGGGCCGGGCAGGGGGCGCCGACGAGGATGGAGTCACCCGTGGCCCCTTCGCCGGCGGCCGGCCAGGGGGTGCCACCCGGACAAGCACCAACGGCGGCGTGGGGGCCGGACCGCGCCGGGGGTGACGGGCGTTGAGCCGGTTCGTCTATGTCGCACGCAGTGCGGCCAGCGGCCGGCGGGTGAGCGGCCGGATGGAGGCCGACTCCGTTCCCGAGGTGCTCGCCCGACTGCACGATTCGGGCTACGTGCCCCTGGTGGTCCGGCGGGAGAGCCCGTGGCTGGACATGGATGTGCGGGAGCTCGTGGGCCTGGGCCGCCCGCGGGTTCCCACCCGGGACCGGGCCCTCTTCTTCAGGCAAATGGCGACCATGGTGCGGGCCGGGCTGTCCCTGGGGGCTGCTCTGCGTTCGGTAGCGGAGCAGGGCAGCCGGCGGATGCGGCCGATCGCCACCGGCCTGCGGCGCGAGATCGAGGGAGGCCGGTCCTTGCACGAGGCCATGAGCCGGTTTCCCGAGGCCTTCCACCGCGTCCACGTGGCCCTGATCCGGTCGGCCGAGCTGACGGGCACGCTGGACGAGGTGCTGGACCGGCTGGCCCGGGACGAGGAGCGGCGCCTCAAGACGGAGGGGAAGATCCGTTCCGCCCTGGCCTACCCGATCTTCGTGCTGGTGGTCGCCGCGGCCGTCATGGCGGTCATGGTGTATTTCGTGCTGCCCACGTTCGTCGGCATATTCCAGCAATTGGGTATCCCGCTCCCCTGGACCACCCGCGTGCTGGTCTCCCTGGCCAGCCGGCCGCTCTATGGCTACCTGTTCCTGGTGGGCCTGGCGGCGCTGGGCGCGGTAGCCTGGCTGTACGTCCGGTCGCCGGAAGGACGGGCGCGCTTCGATGCTTTCAAACTGCGGGCGCCCTTGCTGGGACCGCTGGTCCGTAGCCTGGTGCTGGCACGGCTGACCCGAGGGCTCGCCACCATGTTCCGCAGCGGGTTCCCCATTCTGGACTCCCTGGAGGCCGCCGGTGAGGTCGCCGGCAATACCGTGCTACGGACCGCCATGGAAGAGGTGCGGCGCAGCGTGGAGCAGGGGGCGAGCCTGGCCGAGGCCCTTCGCATTGCCGGCGCCTTCCCGCCCTTGCTGGTGGACATGGTGGCCGTGGGCGAGCGAACCGGTGCCCTCGACGAGCTACTAGACCGCGCCGCCGCCCTGTATGAGGAAGAGGCGGACGAGCGCCTCGCCGGTCTGACCTCCCTGCTGGAACCGGTGCTCGTCGTGGCCATGGGCGGCGTGGTTGCCTTCATCGCCTTCTCCGTGTTCCTGCCGATGTTCTCGCTGATTTCCAACGTGACGCAATTAGGCGGGTAAACAAATCGATAAACATTGGCAATTTCTCAGCTTTCACTCAGGAGACATGGCAGGATTCGACAAAAACCGCGGCGAATCCGATTTCTGCCTGTGAACTCCACAATGCTCCAATCCGATCCCTGCCGGAGGAAAACGGCGAGCGACCCCGAGGGTGGGAGGAGGATTGTGCCATGTCTATACAACACAGGCGTAACGGCCGGCGGCGGCGCCAGGGCGGTTTTACGCTTATCGAACTGGGCGTGGCCCAACCAATTTTGCAATCTTGGGTGCCCTTGCGGGGCCGACGTATCTCAAAATGGTGGAACGGGCCCGAAATTCCGAGGCCCCGCCGGCGGGGAACAAGGGTGAAGGAGAA
>QGUQ01000114.1 GCA_003242195.1 Bacillota bacterium
CCCCCCCCCATGGTCCAGAGGGCCGGGGGGCCGCCGCCCCCGCTCTCTGGGGGGGCAGCCCCCCCCGCGGGGCGGGGGCCGGGCCCCCGCCGCCCCGGGGCGCCGGCCTCCACCTGCGCCCGGGCCAGGCTCGCGTACACGGTGCGGTAGTCACCCTCGTGTTCGATGATGACCGTCAGGCCCCGCTCCTGGTCCTGCCGGACGCTGACCACGCGGCCGTCGCCAGCCGCCATGACCGTGGTACCCTGCCCGGCGCTCAGATCAACCCCGGGATCCCGGGCCCGTCCCCCCTGGTTTCCCGGTACCGCCAGCCGAAGCCCGTGAGGGTCTTGGCGCCCGCCCCCGGCCAGGCGAAGGCCGGCCGGCCGCTGCCCGACACTTCCCGGGTGGGCACTTCCTCCCGCGGTTCGGAGGGAGCGCTCGTGGCCGTCTCCTCCTGTACCGAGGCCTGCGTCTCCGGTGCCGTGCTCGGTGCCGCCTCCTGCCCCGGGCCGGCTTCCTCCCTGCTGTCGCGGGTCTCAAGGGTGACGGGATCGGTTTCCTTCAGTCCCGGCCACCCCTGGAAGTACAGGTAAGACCCGAGGAACACGCCTGCCAGCACGACGAACCCGGCCAGCGACCGGAAGCCGGGCCGCCGCAGCACCGCCCGAAAGCCCGCCAGCCGGTCGCGCAGCCGGCCCTGCCCGCTCTGCGGGGTATCCTGCATGTGGCACCACCTCTGGCCGGTAGTGTTACCAGCACTGGTGGTTTTATGCAGGAAAGCCTTCTATTCGCTGAAGATGGGTCGAAGCGATGTCCCGGGGTAGTAATGCCGGAGGATCTGCTCGAAGGTGCTACCCTTGCGGGCCATCCCGTCGGCCCCGTACTGGGACATGCCGACGCCGTGCCCCCAGCCCCGGACCTCGAACTCCACCCGGTCGCCGCTGCGCCGGCAGGTGAACCAGGTGGAGGGGAGGCCCAGCCGCTCCCGCAACTGGGGACCGGTGAAGGTAGCCTTACCGATCCGCGCCCGGCCCACCCGGCCGCCCGGCGATGCCTCGACCTCCTGGAAGCAACGGTCGCCGGGCAGCCGGGCCACGTCCTCTGCGGGTACCTGCAGCCGGCGGGCGAAATCGGCCAGCGTCAGGGAGCGGGTCGTGCGCAGGTGGGGCGAGCGCTGTTCGTCGGGCGAGGGCACCGGGCGCAGGTAGGGCACCTCGTTTCCCCATACGGCCGCGGCATCCTCCGTACGGCCTCCGGACGTGGAGTGGTACACGGCGTCGATGGGCGCGCCCTGGAAGACCAGGATCAGGCCCCGGGTCTCCCGCACCGCGTCCTCGACCTTCCGGGCATACCGCCAGCCTTGGAACCAGCCCCACTCCCGGCGCTTGTCGTCCAGGGACGCCCACGCCTGGCCCGTTTGCGGGTCCCCGCACACGTCCGCCTCCGGGTGCTCCTTGCAACCGGGCCCGCCGAAGACGCGCATCTGGCGCACGGTGTACGTCCGGGCCGCCACCGCCTGGGCCTTGAGCGCCTCGGGATGGAAGGAGGCGGGCATCTCCGCCGCCACCACGCCCGTGAGGTAGGTCTCCAAGGGCAAGGTCTCCACCCGGTCCGCGGCCTTGATGTACACCCGCACGGGCAGCTCTCCGGGATCCAGGGGCACCGTCTGCGGCGGCTGCACCTCCAGCCGCGGGGCCCGCGTCACGACCAGCACGAAGGGCAGGATCACCGTCAGGAGGAACGCCAGGAGCAACCATCCGGCCAGGGGACGGCGCACGAGGGGGAAGCCCACGACAAGAATCCCTCCCTGATCGCACGCCCCATGTTATGCGCGCGACCGGGAGGGCATGTCTCGCTTGCCGACTCGGCAGTGAAGCAGCGGCATCCCCCGGGGGCGGCCTTCAGCGGCTGAGGAGCGTCACGGCCACGGGATCTTCCTGGTCCGTCAGGCGGGCCACGTCGGCGCCCAGCCCCCGCAGTTTCTCCTCGATGGTCACGTACCCCCGGTCGATGTGGTGGACGCCGCTCACCTCGGTGACGCCTTCGGCACCGAGGCCCGCCAGGATCAGGGCGGCGCCCGAGCGCAGGTCCGTGGCCGTCACGGGAGCGCCTTGCAAGCGCTCAACGCCGGTGACGATGGCGGTCTGACCCTGAATCTGGATCCGTGCCCCCATGCGCCGGAGCTCCGGCACGTGCATGAACCGGTTCTCGAAGACGGTTTCGGTGACGGTGGCGGTTCCTTCGGCGGTGGCCAGCGCTGCCATCATGGGCGCCTGGAGATCGGTGGGGAAGCCCGGGTAGGGCAGCGTCTTGACATCCACGGCCCTGGGCCGTCCCGCGGCGGAAACGGTGATCACGTCCCCGTCGATCACGACCTCCGCGCCCATCTCCCGCAACTTGGCGGTCAGGGACTTGACGTGCTCGGGCACTACACCCACCACGGTCACCGTGCCGCCGGCGATCAGGGGAGCCAGCATGAACGTGCCGGCCTCGATCCGGTCGGGGATCACCGTGTAGGTACCGCCACGCAGCTCGCGCACGCCGTGGATCTGGATCACCCGGGTTCCGGCGCCCCGCACGTCGGCACCCAGGGTATTGAGGAAGTTGGCCAGGTCGACGATTTCCGGTTCCTCGGCCGCGTTCTCGATGGTGGTCGTCCCCTCGGCCAGGACGGCGGCCATCATGATGTTCTCCGTGGCGCCGACGCTGGGGATGTCGAGGTAGATGGAGGCCCCGCGCAGGCGGCCCCGCGCCGCAACCTCCACCTGCCCTCCGCTGACGTTGACCTCGGCCCCCAGGGCGGCAAACCCCTTCAGATGCAGGTCGATGGGGCGCTGGCCGATGGCGCACCCGCCGGGCAGTGCGGCCCGGGCGCGCCCGTTGCGGGCCAGTAGGGGACCCAACACGAGGATCGAGGCCCGCATGCGGCGCACCAGGTCGTAGGGGGCCTCGCAGGCCAGTTGGCCCGCGGCAGCCACCGTCAGGGCGCCGCCCTCAGCGACGTCGACGTGCGCTCCCAGCTCCTGAAGGAGCCGGGTCATGGTCTCGACGTCGTCCAGGGGCGGGATGTCGTACAGCACGCAAGTATCCTCAACCAGCAGCGTGGCCGCGAGGACCGGCAGGGCCGCGTTCTTGGCTCCGCTGACCCTTACCTCGCCCTGTAGGGGGCGCCCGCCACGCACGACGATCCGTTCCACATCCGCTTCCCCCTCCAGGGAACCCACCCGCCCGGCCGTGCCGCGCCGGGCGAGCCGACATCCTGGGGACGGTCCCTCGCGGGCTCCGTGACCACCACCTGGTGCCGTCCCGCTACCGCTCTCGGTCCCCCATGTATGTTATCGCTGGTAGCTCGTACGGGGTTCCAGGCGAGCGCTACCAGCCCGCGGCGCCCGAACACCGCGGAGCACGAACACGCGGGGAGCGCGGTGGGCGCCGCGCTCCCCGCGCTACTGGAGGTCGCTGGTGTCGACCCCGGCCGCGCGTAGCCGGTTCAGAGCGCGGTGAAGGGCGGCCCGCGCCCGCTCGAAGTCCCAGTTGGCGTTTCGGTCCGCCAATCGCCGGCGGGCCCTCTCGGCCGCCGCCCGTGCCCGCAGGACGTCGATTTCCTCCGCCCGCTCGGCGGCGTCGGACAGCACGATCGCGTGGTTGTCCGCCACTTCGAAGAAGCCGCCGGCGACGGCCACCCGGCGCTTCTCGCCGTTCTTCCGGTAGGTGAGGATGCCGATCTTCAGCACGGCCACCATGGGGGCGTGGTCCGGCAGGATGCCCAGGAGGCCTTCCGCGCCGGGGACGATGATAGACTCCACCTCGTCGCGGAAGACGACCCGCTCGGGCGTGATCACCTCGAGCGTCATCGTGCGCGCCGCCATCGGGTCGCCTCCTTCCGCCCGCGCCTCACACCAGGCTCTTGGCCTTCTCCACGGCCTCGTCGATGGTACCGACCATGTAGAAGGCCTCCTCGGGCAGGTCGTCGTGCTTGCCCTCCAGGATCTCGCGGAAGCCGCGCACCGTCTCCTCGCGGGGCACGTACTTCCCCGGCGTGCCGGTGAAGACCTCGGCCACGAAGAACGGCTGCGACAGGAAGCGCTCCAGCTTGCGGGCACGCTGGACGATCAGCTTGTCTTCCTCCGACAGTTCGTCCATGCCCAGGATGGCGATGATGTCCTGGAGGTCCTTGTAGCGCTGCAGCACCTGCTGCACGCCCCGGGCCACTTCGTAATGCTCCTCCCCGACGATGTTGGGGTCGAGGATCCGCGACGTCGACGCCAGCGGATCCACGGCCGGGTAGATGCCGCGCTCGGCGATGGAACGCTCGAGCCGCACCGTCGAGTCCAGGTGGGCGAAGGTGGTCACCGGCGCCGGGTCCGTGTAGTCGTCGGCCGGCACGTAGACCGCCTGCACCGAGGTGATGGAACCTTTGCGCGTCGTGGTGATGCGCTCCTGGAGCTGGCCCATCTCCGTCGCCAGGTTCGGCTGGTAACCGACGGCGCTGGGCATCCGCCCCAGCAGGGCCGACACCTCGGAACCGGCCTGGGTGAAGCGGAAGATATTGTCGATGAACAGCAGCAGGTCCTGGCCTTCTTCGTCCCGGAAGTATTCGGCCATGGCCAGGCCGGTGAGGCCCACGCGCAGGCGCGCGCCCGGTGGCTCGTTCATCTGGCCGAAGACCAGGGCCGTCTTGTCCAGAACCCCGGATTCCTTCAGCTCGTGATAGAGGTCGTTGCCCTCGCGGGTCCGCTCGCCCACGCCGGCGAAGACCGAGAAGCCGCCGTGCTTGTAGGCGATGTTGTGGATGAGCTCCATGATGATGACGGTCTTGCCGACGCCGGCGCCGCCGAACAGGCCGACCTTACCGCCGCGGGCAAAGGGGCAGATCAGGTCGATGACCTTGATGCCCGTCTCCAGGATCTCGGTGGCCGGGTTCACCTCGGACACGTCGGGCGCCGGCCGGTGGATGGGATAGCGCTTCGCGGTCTTGGGGGGCTCCTTGCCGTCGATGGGCTCGCCCAGGACGTTGAACATGCGGCCCAGCACCTCGCGCCCCACGGGAACCGTGATGGGGCCGCCCGTGTCCACCGCCTTCATCCCGCGCTGCAGCCCGTCGGTGGAGGACATGGCCACGCAGCGGACGATGTTGTTCCCCAGGTGCTGGGCGACCTCGACGGTCAGGTCGATCTCCACCTCGTCGCTCTTGTGCTGGATCTTGATGGCGTTGTAGATGTCGGGCAGCTTGCCTTCCGGGAACTCGATGTCGACCACCGGGCCGATGACCTGGACGACCCGGCCGACGTTCTGTTCCGCCATGTCCCTCTCCCTCCGCTTCCGGCGCCGCCCGGCCGCGGTTAGGCGTTGGCCTTGAGAGCCTCGGCGCCGCTGACGATCTCCAGGATCTCCTTGGTGATGGCAGCCTGGCGAGCCCGGTTGTAGTCCAGGGTCAGCTTGTCGATGAGCTCGCTGGCGTTGTCGGTGGCGTTCTTCATGGCCGTCATGCGGGCGCCGTGCTCGCTCGCCTTGGCCTCCTGCAGCGCGCGAAAGACCTGGATCTGAACGTACTTCGGCAAGAGATCGGCCAGGATCAGCTGCTCGGACGGTTCGTAGATGTACTCGCGTACGCCCCGGGTCCCCCGGCCGGCCCCCGCGCCGCCCCCGGGCCCGGCTAGGCCGGCGGGCCCCTTCTCCCCCGGGGCCGCCCCGGGTTCCGCCTCGGCCGGCAGCCCGCTGACCGGCAGCAGCCGCTGCACCACGGGTCGCTGGTTGATGGCCGAGCGGTACTCGGCGTAAATCAGGCGCACCTCGTCGACCCGCTCGGCCAGGAAGTCCTCCATCAGCCGCTCGGCCAGCTCCTTGGCATCGAAGAAGCGGGCGTCCTCGCCCAGCCCCGTGAGCTCATAGGCGAAGGAGTACCCCCGGCGGCGGAAGTAGTCCCGCCCCTTCCGACCCACGGCGACCAGGACGGGCTCCACCTCCGCCGGCAGTTCCTCCAGCTCGCGCTCCGCCCGCCGGATCACGTTGGCGTTGTAGCTGCCGGCCAGGCCGCGGTCGCCGGTGATGACCACCAGCGCCACCCGCCGCACCGGCCGTTGAGCCAGCAGCGGGTGGGAGCGGGCGGCCTCCGATCCCGCCAGGCGGGCGAGCATGGCGCGCAGGGCCCGGGCGTAAGGGCGGCCGGAGCGCGCCGCCTCTTCGGCTTTCTTGAGCTTCGCGGCGGCGACCATGTACATGGCGCGGGTGATCTGCTGCGTGCTGCGCACCGCGCGAATACGCCGCCGGATGTCCCTCATCGAGGCCATGCCTTGTCACCCTTCCCGCCGGGCCTTCAGGACGCTCGTCCCACCTCGCGGGCCCGCTCGGCCTTGCCATCCTGCTCGCCCGCGCCCAGGAAGCCCCGCTTGAACTGCTCGATGGCCGCCTTCAGGCGCTCGTCGTTCTCCTTGGTGATCTCCTTCTCGGTACGGATGGACTCCA
>QGUQ01000115.1 GCA_003242195.1 Bacillota bacterium
CTGCGAGGTCAACAGGGGCGCCGCGGAGGGTCTGGGACGAGCCCGTGCCGCTGCGGCCGCCCGGACCGCGGAGGAACCCGGGCCGACGACGGGGACCGCGGCCCGCGGGGCAACCACCCGGAGCGGCGGATACCTCGAGCGGGTCGAGGAGGAACGGGCGGAACGGGCGGCGCGCCGGACCGGTCCCTATAAGCACTTGATGACCGGCGTCTCCTTCATGATCCCCTTCGTGGTGGCGGGCGGCATCCTCATCGCCCTGTCCTTCGTCTTCGGCATCGAGGCCTTCAAACAGCCCGGGACGCTGGCCGCGGCGCTGATGGAAATCGGTGGAGGCTCCGCCTTCGCCCTGATGGTCCCGGTCCTCTCGGGTTACATCGCCTATTCCATCGCCGACCGGCCCGGTATCGCTCCCGGCATGGTAGGCGGCATACTGGCCAGCAAGGTCGGCGCGGGCTTCCTCGGCGGCATCGTCAGCGGGTTCCTGGCCGGGTACCTGGCGGCATGGCTGGTCCGGTCCATCCGCCTGCCCCGGACGATGGAAGGCCTCAAGCCCGTCCTCATCGTTCCCGTCGTCGCCACGGGTGTGACCGGACTGCTCATGATCTATGTGATCGGCAGCCCCCTCCAGGCCGTCATGACCGGCCTGACCAACTGGCTCCAGGGACTGAGCGGGGGCAACGCCGTCCTGCTGGGACTGATCCTGGGCGCCATGATGGCCTTCGACATGGGTGGACCCGTCAACAAGGCGGCCTACACCTTCGCCACCGGGCTCCTGGCCTCGCAGGTGTACACGCCCATGGCCGCCGTCATGGCGGCCGGCATGACGCCGCCGCTGGGCCTGGCCCTGGCCACGTGGCTGGCGCCCAAGAAGTTCACTCCGGAAGAGCGCGAGGCCGGGAAGGCGGCCGCGGTTCTCGGCATCTCCTTCATCACCGAGGGCGCCATCCCGTTCGCAGCGGCCGATCCCCTGCGGGTGATTCCGTCGATCATGGCCGGCTCGGCCGTCACGGGCGCGCTGTCGATGGCCTTCGGGGCTACGTTGCGCGCGCCCCACGGCGGGATCTTCGTCCTGCCCATCCCGGGCGTGGTGGGCAACCTGGGCCTTTATGCACTGAGCATCCTCATCGGTGCGGTGATCACGGCCGCCGTGGTGGTCGTTCTCAAGCAGCCCGTGGTCCGGGCCGAGGCGGCGCAGCCCGAGGTCTCCGCTGCCGAGGCGATGTGAGGAGCACCGCCGCTCCAACGTGCTGGGCACCGGCGACGAGGCATGCTGAGCACCGGCGATGAACAGTGGATAGGCGCTCGCGTCGCCTTGGCGACGTAGGCAACGGATGTGGAGAGCGGGAGGAACGTCGTGCCCCGGGCCTGGCTGGCCGGGGCACCGTCTTATCGTCGGGCTCTCCCGTCGTCACTCGTCCCCCTCCTGCCGCAACCCGAACTCGTTGCCGTCCGGGTCCTTGAAGGTCGCCCACCAGCCGCCCCAGGGCGCTCGTTCGGGCTTGGTGGGGAATTCCACGCCCCGGGCCGAGAGCTCCCGGTACGTCTGCTGGATGTCATCGCAGTAGAGGATGAGGTTGGTAAAGGTGCCGATCCGGTCTTCCTGTCCGGGTGGCGTGAACAGGATCAAGCGCGTCTCGTCGCGGGGCAGGCGCACTTCGATCCAGCGCGGGGCACCGGGGCCTTCGCCCATGGGTTGATCGGTGACGAGCTCGCAGCCCAGTACGCGGGTGTAGAACTCCAGGGCCCGTTGCTGGTCGGAGACGTGAATGCCGACGGAGCGGACTCGGGTCAGCAAGGGGTAACCTCCCTTCGAGCAGACGGGGTCATCCCGGGCTATTCTTCCCCCGCAGCCCTGCCTCCTCGTGCATACCGATCGGTCACCGCGCGGAAAGGCGGGGACGTCGCCTCCGGCCCTTCACCCGGCCGACAGTCAACAGGCGCTTTACTGTACGGTTTTCTGTATGGTATGAAGATGCCGAGGGAGGCGATGCACTTGGGAAGTCCCTGTACCGGCTGGGGGAACTGGCGCGGGCAGCCGGCGTAAACCCGCGCACGGTGGACTACTACACACGGATCGGGCTGCTGCATCCGGAGGCACGGACGCCCGCTCAGTACCGTCTCTACTCCGAGGAAAGCTTGGAGCGGCTGCGGACCATCCAGGCCCTCCGGGCGCGCAAGTACTCGCTGGAAGAGATCAAGGTTATATTGGACCGGGGCCCTTCCGAGGTCCTGGCCGAGGCGGCCCGGCTCGAGGCGGACCTGGAACACCTGCTGGACACCCTGGACGACCTCAAGGCTTGCCCGCTGGACGCTCGAGCCCGGGCGATCCTGACCACGCTGGCGGTCAAGGGCATGGCCCTGGCCCAGCGCTTGCTCCTGCTCCTGAACGAGCAAGGTTTCACCGGAGTTTGAGGGGCGGAGGTGAAGCGGTGACACCATGAAGTGGCGGACCTGGTTGCTGATGGGCGCCCTGAGCGCCCTGCTGGTGGCTTTCGGGTACCTCTTGGGCGGCCAGTCCGGGGCCCTGTTCGCCCTCGTCGTGTCCGCGGCCATGAACCTGGCGGGCTACTGGTTCAGCGACCGGCTGGTGCTGAGCATGTCCGGGGCGAGGCCCGTCTCGGAGGCCGAGGCACCCGAGCTGTACGCGATCACGCGCCGCCTCTGCCAGCGCGCGGGCTTGCCCATGCCGCGACTGTACATGATCCCCGCCGCCCAGCCCAACGCCTTCGCCACGGGGCGTGATCCGCAGCATGCCGCGGTGGCGGTGACCGCCGGGCTGCTGGAGATGATGGACCGTAGCGAGCTGGAAGGCGTCATCGCCCACGAACTGGCCCACATCAAGAACCGGGATATCCTGGTGGCCAGCGTGGCCGCTGCCCTGGCCGGGGCCATCACCATGCTGGCCGACATGGCCCAGTGGGCCCTGGTCTTCGGCGGCGGCCGGCACGACGACGAGGAGGGCGGCGCCGGTTCGATGCTGGGCGCGCTCCTGATGATGTTCCTGGCGCCGCTGGCCGCCATGCTGATCCAGCTGGCCATCTCCCGGAGCCGGGAGTACCTGGCCGATGCGACGGCCGCCCGGATCGTCGGCCATCCCCATGGCCTGATCCGCGCCCTGGAGAAACTGGCCTACGCCACCCAGGCGATGCCCATGCGGGTGAACCCGGCGGTGTCGCACATGTACATCGCCCAGCCCCTGAGTGGCGAGGGGTTGCTGCACCTGTTCAGCACCCACCCGCCCATCTCCGAGCGCATCCGGCGGCTCCGGGCCATGGCGTGAGGCACGTCCCCCGGTTCCACGGGTGCCGGTTCCGTGCCGCCGGTCCCTCCCTTTGATCGACGAGCGCAGCCGGGCGACTCCATTGCAGACGGATCGAGCGCGACGGACGGGCCGAACGCGGAGGTCGTGCCCGCCGCGGGGGCCGCGGCGCCCCTGGCGGCGGGCACGTCGCATGTTGCAGGCCCGGGGCGATGTTGGCTAGTATGGGAGGCACGACCGGCCCGTGGGGGTGATGGCCCTGGCCGTCATCGAGGTCGAGGACCTGCGGAAACGTTTCGGCCAAGTCGAAGCCTTGCGGGGCATCAGCTTCCAAGTGGATGAGGGCGAGATCTTCGGCTTGCTCGGGCCCAACGGAGCCGGCAAGACCACCACCCTCAAGATCCTGGCCACCTTGGTGCGCCCCACGGCGGGCCGGGTGTGCTTGAACGGATTCGACGTCGTCCGCGAACCGGCCGGGGTACGGCGGTCCATCGGCATGGTCTTCCAGGACCCGAGTCTGGACCACGAGCTCACCGCCGAACAAAACCTGTGGTTCCGTTCCCGGCTCTACGGGTTGCCCCGCCGGGTGGCCGCCGAACGGATCGACGAGGTCGTGGCCATGGTCGACCTCCAGGACCGCCGGCGTGACCGCGTGTCCACCTTTTCCGGAGGCATGCGGCGGCGCCTCGAGATCGCCGCCGCCCTGGTGCACCGCCCCAGGGTGCTCTTCCTGGACGAGCCGACGGTGGGGCTGGATCCCCAGACCCGCCGCAAGATCTGGGACTTCGTGCGGGACCTGCGCCGCCGGGAGGGTGTCACGGTCCTCATGACCACCCATTACATGGACGAAGCGGAGCATTGCGACCGGATCGCGGTCATCGACCACGGGCGGATCGTGGCCCTGGACACGCCGGCTGCCCTCAAGCGGCGCGTGGGTGGCGACATCATCACCCTGACCTCTCCCGACCCCGAGCGCCTGGTGGGGGCGATCCGGGAACGCTTCGGCGCGGAGCTCGGCGGCGAGGTGCGCACGGGCCCGGGGGACGAGGTGGTGGTGGAGCACCCGTCGGGCGCCGAGTTCGTCCCCCGGGTGGCGGGGGCGTTCCCCGACCTGATCCGGTCGGTGTCCGTCCGGCAACCGACGCTGGACGACGTCTTCCTGAAACTGACGGGCCATGCCATCCGGGACGAACAGGCCGGCGACATGGACCGCATGCGGCTGGCAGCGCGGATGTGGAGGGGAAGGGGCCGGTGATGGGTAGCGGAACACGGGAGGCGGGCCGGCCCTCCGCCAGAGGCGGTTGGGGCCATGAGTTGCGAGCCATCTACACCCTCTGGTGGCGGGATCTGGTCCGGTTCGTCAACGAGCCCGCCCGCCTGATGGGCTTCATGGTGCAGCCCGTGATCTACCTCGGGCTGTTCGGGGTCGGTTTCGGCGCCACCTTCCGGGCGGCGGCGGTACCCGAGGGGTTCCGCTACGTTACCTTCATGTTTCCCGGCGTGCTGGGGATGACGGTGCTGTTCACGGCCCTGTTCTCCGGGGTGTCGGTGATCTGGGAGCGCCGGTTCGGGCTGCTCAAGGCGATTCTGGTCGCACCGGTCTCCCGGGCCGCCATCGTCCTCGGCAAGGCCCTGGGCGGTTCCACCGTTGCCGTCCTCCAGGGCACGCTCCTACTCCTCCTGGCGCCCCTGGCGGACGTCGACCTGGACGCCGGCCGCGTACTGCGGTTGTGGGCCGCCATGTGGCCCATGGCCCTGGCGCTGACCGGCCTGGGCTTGGCCATCGCCTCGCGGATGTCGAGCATGGAAGGGTTCCAGGTGGTGATGAACTTCCTGGTCATGCCCATGTGGCTGCTGTCCGGCGCCTTCTTCCCCCTGCAGGGGGTGCCGCGGTGGATGGAGGTCCTGATGCGGGTCAACCCCCTGACCTACGGTGTCGACGCCCTCCGCGGCGTGGTCTATGAGGGCGTGCCCTACGCGGGGCGCCTGGTGGCCCACGATTTCGCCTTCAACCTGGCCGTCGTCACCCTCATGGCGGTGGTCGCCCTGGGCCTGTCCCTGGCCACCTTCAAGGCGCGGGAGGAGTGAACGGCGGCCGCACCATCGCTGGGGAGGGATCGCCCGGCCGTGGCCGACGAGCTCTACGGCGAGCTGAAGCGCGAAGTGGACATGCTGGGCCGCGCCCTGGGCGACGCCATCCGGCGCCTGTCCGGGGAGCGGCTCTTCGAGCTCGAGGAGGAGATCCGCGCCCTGACCAAGCACCTGCGCCAGCACCCCGGCGACGAGGAGGCCCGCCGGACGCTGCGCGACCGCGTGCGCGGGCTCACGGTGGAGGAAGCCGAGGGACTGGTGCGGGCCTTCGCCACCTACTTCCACCTGGTCAACCTGGCGGAGGAACGCCACCGCGTGCGGGTCAATCGTGCCCGGGAGCGGGAGAGCACTCCGCAGCGGCCCCGGCCCGAATCCCTGCTGGCCCTCGTGGGTACGCTGCGTGCCCGCGGCCTTTCCTTCGAGGAAGTGACGAACCTTCTGGCCTCCGCCCGGCTCACCCTCACCTTCACCGCCCATCCCACGGAGACCCGGCGCCGCACGCTGCGCCATCACCTGATGCAGATCGCCCGCGTGCTGGACGCCGTGGAGAAGGGCGAGGCAGGGCCGGAGGCCGTGCGGGCGCGGGTGGCGCTCCTCTGGGGAACCCGGGAGCTGCGGGCCCGCCCGCCGCGGGTAGAAGACGAGGTGCAGGGCGGCCTCTACTACCTGCCCACCACCCTCTGGGAAGCGGTGCCCCGGCTCGTCGAAGGGCTGGAGCGGGCCGTGGAGGTCTACTACGGCCGGCGGCCCCGGCTCCGGCCGCCCATCGCCTTCCGTAGCTGGATCGGCGGCGACCGCGACGGCAACCCCCACGTGACGCCGGAGGTGACCGCCTGGGCCCAGCGCTACGCCCGCCAGGAGATCAGCCGCCGCTACGTGGAGTCGCTGCAGGGCCTGGTGCGCGACCTGTCCCTGGCAGAGGAGCGGGTGCAGGCCGCGCCGCCCCTGCAAGCCCATGCGGCGGGCGGGCGGGGGCAGGCCGCCGGTTCGGGCCGGGGCGAGCCCGGGGAAACGGGCGGGGGGGAAGGGGGCGGGGCGGGCAGCCGCTTCCCCGCGCGGCCTTACGGG
>QGUQ01000513.1 GCA_003242195.1 Bacillota bacterium
TGGCGGGGCGGGGCGAGTGAAACGGGCGAGGACACTGCCGGCGGGAACCGGCGCCATGGTCCGGCGTCGGGCCCCGGGATCTCCTCCGGGATCACCGCACCGGGTGGCACCGGCGGAGAAGCGGAGGAGGAAGCCGTCGCCCGGGTCGTGGCGGCGCTGGAGGAACGGGTGGCCATGCTCCGGCGCGAGGGGATCGCCATCGAGGCCCTGACGCCGGAAGAGGGCGCCGCCGCCCTGCCCGCCTGGAACTGGAGCGATGTGGCCCGCGCCTGGTTCCTCCCGGACGACGGCACCCTGCTCCCCGCGGTGGCCGCCCGGGAACTGGCGCGGGTGCTGCGGGACCGGGGCGTGATCGTCCTGGAGGAGAACCCCATCCAGCGGCTGGCCATTCAGCCCGGGCGCCGTGCCGTCGAGGGCGTGTACGCGGCGGAAGGGCGGGTGGCGGCGGACGTGGTCGTGGTGGCCACCGGCGTGTGGACGCGGCAGCTGCTGCACACGGCGGGCCTCGACGTGCCCCTCAAGGCCTACCGGACGCAGCTCTCCTTCTGGCAGGTGCCCCCGGAACTGGACGATGCGGCCATACCCCCGCTGCACGATGTATCCGGCGAGTTCTACTGGCTGCGCCGGGAAGGCATGGTGGCGGTCGGCGACGGCACCCAGCTGGTGGAGCAGGATCCCGAGGACTTCCGGCGGGAGCCGGACCCGGACTTCGTCGAGAGCGCCCGCCAACGCCTCGTACACCGCTGCCCGGCCGCTCGGGAGGCTGAGTTCGTCCGCGGGTGGGCCCATCTCTGCGATGCCACGCCCGACCGGCGGCCGCTCCTGGGGCCCTACGGCGGCGTGGCCGGGCTGCACCTGGCGGTGGGCTTCAACGGCTTTGGCGTCATGCGGGCTCCGGCCGTGGGCGAGCTGGTGGCCCGGTTCGTCCTGGATGAAGAACCGCGCCTCGGCACGGGCCCTGCCCTGGACCCGGCGCCGGTCCGGGCGGACCGCTTCGACGGGTTCTTCGACTTCGAGATGGGGCAGGGCTTCAACACCCATACGTGAAGACTCTCTCGGGAATGGAGGTCCCTGCCTTGGCGGAAACGGTGCATGTCGACCTCTCCCACTGCCGCGCCCTGTTCCCCGCGCTGGAGCTGACGGTGAACGGGTACCCGGCGGCCTTCCTCGACGGGCCGGGCGGCACCCAGGTGCCGCGGCCGGTCATCGAGGCCATGACCGACTACCTGGTCCGGAAGAACTCCAACACCCACGGGGCGTTCCTCACCAGCCGGGCCACCGACGAGACCATCGCAGCGGCCCGGCGCGCCCTGGCGGACCTTTTGGGCGCGGAACCGGATGAGATCGCCTTCGGTGCCAACATGACCACCCTCAACTTCGCGCTGTCCCGGGCCATCGCCCGGGGGCTGCAGCCGGGGGACGAGATCGTCGTCACCGAGCTGGACCACGACGCCAACGTGAGCCCGTGGACGGCCCTGGCCGAGCAGGGGATCGTGGTCCGGCAGGTACGGGTCGACCCGGATACCTGCACCTTGGATATGGAACACTTCGCCAGCCTGCTGGGGCCGCGGACGCGGGTGGTGGCCGCAGGCTGGGCGTCCAACGCCGTGGGGACCGTGAACGACGTGGCACGGATCGTGCGCATGGCCCACGAGGTCGGGGCCCTGGCGGTGATCGACGCCGTCCACTACGCCCCCCACGGCCCCATCGACGTCAAGGCTTTGGGATGCGACTTCCTGCTGTGCTCGGCGTACAAGTTCTTCGGCCCCCACGTGGGGGTGCTCTACGG
>QGUQ01000514.1 GCA_003242195.1 Bacillota bacterium
CGCGGGCCCGAACAACCGTCAACCCCAGGGGACTGCCCCCGCTTGGCCGGTTCTCCGCGCCACCTTGCAGCAGCCCCTCACCCACCTGGCGGTGGCAACGCCGGATAAGTACGTCCTGCTAGGGCGGCCCATCGCCGAGGAGGAGGCGCCCGTCGACCGGGAGCAGACCATCCTCATGGACGAACTCGCCACCACAACGGGCTGGACGACAGGAACCATTGTGGAGAACGGCGTGGTGGCCGGGACGATGGTGTCCAACGGCAATGCCTTCGTGGTTCAGGACTACGGCACCGGAACCAAGTGGCACGGGCCAGCGTTGAAAAAGAGCCTTTCGGAACCCCTGCAAGACTTCCGCGTAACGGTGCGCCTCAAGGTCATCAACAGCGTGAAGCGCTTCGGGCGCGGGGACGTGTACCTGCTCGACGCGAACGGGGCCGTCATCGGGCAGATGTCCATCCGCGACCACTGGGCGGGCTACTACAACATGTGGGCCGAGCTGCGGGCGGGGCCGCTGGAGCCGGGGGGCGTCTCCATCATCGACGAGCACGGGTCGCGGGCCGGCGTGTGGAACCAATTCGATGGCATCGTCCAGCTGACCCGCATCGGCCAGACGTGGGAAGCCTATGTGGCCATGGTCGACCCGCAAACAGGGCGCCACCACACCCGTGCCCGGAAGCAATGGATCGACAAGTCCAACCAATACCAGGCGCCACTGGCCCAGGTGCAGGTGCACGCCGGGGCCTACGGCACGTATGAGCCGTGCGAAGTGACCTTCGACTGGGTGAAGGTGGAGAAGATCAACACCGTCCAGGCCGCGCAGGTGCCTTATATCGCCTACCCCGGCGACGTGCTGGAGATCGACTGCGAACGGCACGCCGTGTACCGCAACGGTGAACCGAGGCTGGATCTGCTCGACCCGGGCAGCCAGTTCTTTGCGCTGGAACCGGGCCAGCCGGTGGCACTCGGCGTAACCCCTGAAGGCGTGGCGACGGTGGAACTGACCTATAGAGAGCGGTGGTTGTGATGGCGCAGATCATGGTCCTGGACCGGCATGAAGTCGTGCGGGCCGTCCTTGGGGACGGCCCTTCTGCGTGCCCGATCCTGGAGGACCTGCACACCGAGAAGCTGGAGAACGCAGCCATCACCTACGAGTTTGCCGTACCTGCGGACCACCCCGATGCCCAGACCATCGCGCCCGAGGGGTACGTGATCATCCGCGACGTGGACGGGTTGCTCCAGGAACTGCGGATCAAGACCGTCGAGGACGAACTGGACAGCGAGGGCAAGCGCATCCGCCGCGTGACCTGCGAGAATGCGGCCCTGGAACTTAACGGATCTATCGTGCGCCCGCAGACCTGGACGGGTGTGACGGCCTCGCAGGCGCTCACCAACGCCCTTACGGGCACGCGCTGGCAGCCGGGCATCGTGGAGTGGTCCGGCACGCGGACCATCACAATCGACGGCTACAAGACGGTCACGGAGGTCCTGCACCAGATTGCCAGCGAGTTCGAGGGCGAGATCCGCTGGCACGTTGTCTGGCAGGACGGGCGAATCGTTGGCCGGTTTGTGGACCTGTTGCGGCAGCGAGGCCGGTACACGGGCAAGCGGTTCGAGTACGCCAAGGACATCACCGGCCTCCGCAGGATCGAGGACACCACCGAGCTGGTCACGGCGATGATCGGGCTCGGGCGAGCCGACGAGAACGGGGTCAGGCTGACGTTCGCAGACGTCACCTGGTCCAAGGCCAACGGCGACCCCGCCGACAAGCCGGCGGGTCAAGACTGGGTC
>QGUQ01000515.1 GCA_003242195.1 Bacillota bacterium
GTCCTGGGTACGGGCAGCGATGCGGCGGCCATGGCCCGGGTGCTGGGGCCGGAGCTCTTCCCGTGGACCGTGCGCGACACGGTGGAGATATCCTCTTACGACGAAGCCGTCGCCCTGGCCCGGCACGTGGACCCCGAGGCCCCGGATCTGGGCGAGGACGCACCGCCGTCGGTAGCAGCCGTCCTGGCGGAGCCGGAGGGCAAATCAGAGGGTGAAACCGGGGAAGCTGCACGGAATGCCGGTGCGGACGGGCAGGACCGGGCGGGCGGGCGCAACGGGGCCACGGAGCGTGCCGCCGGGAGAGGTGCCGGACAGGGAGCCGGTTCGTCCATTCCCCTGACCTATAGGGCCGACGTGGGCCTGGGCCGGGTGTATGTCTGGGCCACGCGTCTGGATTCCGAGCCCTGGCTGAGCTGGAGCGGCATGCCGGATGCGATCGCCGGCTGGCTGGGGGCCGACCTGGCGCCCGGACAGGTCCGCCGCGCCGATAGCTTTGCCGGTGGCCACGGCATGCGTTCCGGCTCCGCCCCCGATACCGGAGGGGGCTCGCCGAGCCAGGCCCCGGTACCCGGTCCCCTCTCCATCGAAGCCGGCGGGCCGCGGGCCCTGGCCCTGGCCCTGGCACGGGGCCCGTCCCCGATGACGCCCTCGTGGTCGACCCAGGACATCCTCCTGCAGGCGGGCCGCGACCTGCCCGGCCTGCAGCTGCCCAAGCCCGGCGTGCTGGCGGCGGGCATCGCCGGCTACCTGCTGGTGATCGGCCCGGTCACCTTCGGCTTGTTGCGGCGGCGCCGGCGGCGGGAGTGGGCGTGGTTCGCCGTACCGGCCCTGGCGCTGGCCAGTATCGCGGTGGCGTACGGGGCCAGCACCGCCCTCGGGGCGGCCGCGCCGCGGAACGCCGCGGGATTCTTGTTCGTCACGCCCGATGGGGACGGTGGCCTGTGGTCCGGCGCCGTCGCCACCTACCGGCCGGATGGCTCCCCGGCCCTGGACCTGGGGCGCGGCGTCCTGGTCGCACCCGCCCGTTCCTCCGCCTTCGGGCCGCCTTCCGACCTGGAAGCGGGAGGCGGGTTGACGGTGGAGCCGGCCCTGGCCGGGACCCGACTCTCCTGGCCCAGCCCTGTGCCCGGGCGCATCCCGGTGGCGCGGGTGCAAATGGACGTCACGCTGGGAGGATCCCTCCAGGCCAGGTGGCGGCCGGCGGGCACCGAGGCCGGTGACTGGGATGTCGAGGTGGTCAACGGTCTCGACTTCCCGTTGAAGAACCCGGTGATCATCCTCGGAGGACAGACCCTGGACCGGCTCCCCGACCTGGCGCCTGGGGAAGCCTACCGGGGCCGCGTGCGGTTGCCGTCCCGGCCCGCGCCCGGCCCGTGGGCACCGGTGTCGTCCCTCTTCGCCGGACAGATGCCGGTCACGCCGCTCGTCGCCAGGTCCCCGGGGCCGGGCCCCGCCAGCGGGCAGGCCGCCCCCACCTGGCGGGACCGCCAGGAGGCCCGCCTGCAGCAGGCCCTGGCGGAAGCCAGCCACGGCATGGCCAGCGGCGCCATCCTGGTGGCGACGGTGGACGGCACCCCCCTCTTCGGCGCAGGTCCCGGAGCGACCGGGGCCGGCGGGGCCGGCGGCGCGCCAGGCTCGGGCGACGCCGGTAACGGAACTGGCGACGGCCGCCCGCAGGAACGGCAGCCCCCGCCCTGGACCCCCACGGGCGCGACGCGGCTGCTGTCTTTTTTAAACATCTGAAGCTCCCGCGGAGCCCCCCTGCGGTGTTCTTGGCGGTGGCCCGCA
>QGUQ01000116.1 GCA_003242195.1 Bacillota bacterium
GTCTTCTACAGCGCCGGTCTCTCCGGCGCCGGCGACGCCGGTGCCCGGCGGGGACAAGCGTGGGACCCAGGCCGGTGGAGCAGGAGCCCGTGGCGCTCCCGAGCCCCTCGTGGAACTGCGCGGTATCGCCGCCGGCTACGATGGCCGGATCGTGTGGCGGGACGTCGACGTCACCGTCCGCAGGGGCGAGTGGATCGCCGTCCTGGGGGTCAACGGCAGCGGCAAGACGACTTTCCTCCACGTCCTGTCGGGCCTGCGGCCGCCTGTAGCGGGCACGGTGCGCCACGCGCCGGCCCTGGCAGCCCGCCACGGCCGCCTCCCGGCCGTCGGGTTCGTGTTCCAGAACCCGGAGCATCAGTTCGTCACGGACACGGTGTACGACGAGGTGGCCCTGGCTACCCGATTGGAAGGCCTGCCGGAGGCGGAGGTCCGGCGGCGCACGCAGGACCTCCTGCGCCAGTTCGGCCTGGAGGCCCTGAGCGGTGCCCACCCCTACACGCTCTCCCAGGGGCAGAAGCGGCGGCTCAGCGTCGCCAGCATGTTGACGGTGCCGCGCCCGTTGCTGATCCTGGACGAACCGACCTTCGGCCAGGACGCCCGCACGGCCGTCGCCCTCGTCCAGCGCCTGGCCGGCCTGCACCGGCAGGGTGTCACCATCGTCATGACCACCCACGATCTGGAACTGGCCGCGGCCACGGCCACGCGAGTCCTGGTGTTCGGGCAGGGCCGCCTGCTGTACGATGGCGACCCCGAAGGGTTCCTTCGGGATCCCGCTCGGTTGGCGGAGGCCGGCCTCGCCCCCATCGCTCCCATGGGGGTCGCTCCCAGTACGGTCGCTCCTGCCGCCACCCCCGCCGCCACCGCCCTCACTGCCCCGGAGGTCCCTTCCAGGGAAGGCGGTCTGGCGGTGTCGCCCGGTAATCGCCCGCCGGCAGGGGGTGGTCCGCCACGGGACCATGCGTACGGTGCGTACGGCCACCGGGGGTCGTCCCCGCGGCGGGCCGCTAGCCGCTCCAGCCGGCCACCCCTGGCCCGGGTGAACCCCGCGTGGAAACTGGTCATCCACCTGGGCGCGCTGGCGGCCGTGGTGGCGGTAGGCGACCCGGCAGCCCTGACGGCGATGCTGGCCGTACCCGTGTTGTTGGGGTGGGTCCTTGGGGGGATCGGGCCGCTGGCCTGGATCCGCGGCCTAGCCCCTTTCCTGCTCATCGCCGCTACCAGCGCCTGGACGCTGGCGGCCTACGGCGCAGGCGAAACGGTGGTCGCGCGGATCGGGTGGTACCAGATCACCGCCGAAGGCTTGGCGCGGGGTCTCGAGGTCGGCCTGCGGATGCTGAACTTCGGCGCCTTCGGCTTGCTCTTCGCCCGTACGGCCGACGTGGTGGAGTTGGTCTTGAGCCTCATCCAGCAGTTCCGGGTCAGTCCCCGCTGGGCCTACGGCGCCCTGGCGGCGCTCCGCTTCATGCCGCTCCTGCGTGACGAGCTGGCCCGGATCCAGATGGCCTACGGGGTGCGCGGATTGAGCCGGCTCCGCGGACCCCGCGGGCGCTGGGAGGCTTTCAAGCGTTACAGCATGGCCCTGCTGGTCCACGCCGTGCGCCAGGCGGAACGCGTCGCCGTCGCCCTGCAGGCCCGGGGTTTCGACGGCAGCCACGACCGGACCTACTACCGACGGATGGAGGCCGGGTGGCGGGAGGCCGCCTACGGGGCGGGCGTCCTCAGCCTGCTTTTGCTGGCTGGCTGGTTCGGCTGGTGGCTGGCGGCCTCCTGGGCCCGCTAGGGGGCGTGAGGGAGTAGAGGCCGATTGGTTGCCGGGATGGGAGTCCCCGGCATCACATCACAGTGGGGGTGACGCTTGTGGAGCGGCCACTGGAAGGGGCAGGAGCGAGAAAGGCCGCGAGCGGCCGGGACACGGGGCGCAGCCGCGCCCGGCAGCTGTGGGAGGCGTCCGCCGACTGGGCGGAAGCCTGTCTTCGGCATCCCTTCGTCCGCGGCATCGCGTCGGGTGAGCTGGCCCGGGAACGATTCGCCTTTTACGTGGCTCAGGACGCCTACTACCTGACCGCCTTCGCCCGGGCATACGCGCTGGCCGTCGCCAAGGCGCCCGACCGGTACGGCATGGGCGCTTTTCGGGAGTTGCTGGACGGGGCGACACGGGAACTGGAACTGCACGCGGGATATGCCGCCCGCTGGGGGATCGACCTGGAGCCGGAGCCGGCGCCGGCCACCCGTGCCTACACGGACTTCCTGCTGCGGGTGGCGTGGAGCGAGCCGGTGGGGCGCATCGCCGCGGCCATGACGCCCTGCATGCGCCTGTATGCCTACCTGGGCCGTGCCCTGCGCCCGCACCTCAACCCGGCCAGTCCGTACCGGGAGTGGGTGGAGACCTACGCCAGCGATGACTTCGAGGCCCTGGCGCGGCGCCTCGAGGAGTTGCTGGACCGTTACGACGACGGTACGCCGGAGACCGCTTCGCATTACCGGACCGCCATGCGCCTGGAGTACGACTTCTTCGACCAGGCCTGGCGAGGGGGCGGGTGAGGCGGCCGTCATCCCCCGGGCTCCCACTGGATGAGGACGACCTCCGGCGGGCACAGCCAGCGGATCCAGGGCTTCGGAGTGCCCAGCCCCGAGTTGACGAAGAGGTAGCCGTCGCCGAGACGGAACCAGCCGCGGTCGTAATGGGGAAACCATCCCTGACCGGGGACCCAGAGGGCACCCACCGCCGGCAGCCGGACCTGCCCGCCGTGGGTGTGGCCGACCAGGACCAGCGGGATGCGCCGCTCGACAGCGAGCCGGCGCAGCCGCTGCGAGGGGGCGTGGGCCAGCAGCAGGATGGCTGCCGCCGACGGCGCCCCGGCCAGGGCTTCGTCCAGCCGGTCGCGACCGGTGTGGGGGTCGTCGACGCCGGCGATGAAGAGGGGGAGCCCGCCGACCGTGGCGCACTCGCCCTCGTTGACCAGCACTCGGACGCCCGCCTCGCGCAAGCGCTGCTCCATGGTCTGCCAGCCCGCCAGGTGGTCGTGGTTGCCCGGGACGAAGTAGACGGGCCATCGGGCGGCCAGCCGGGCCAACAGGCGCAGGCCGGCGTCGTAGGGGAGCCCGCCACCCTCCGCCAGGTCCCCCGTGAAGGCGATCAGGTGCGGTTCCCAGGCGGACAGGGATGACAGGATCCGGGACTCGTCGATGCGGTACACGGGGGCATGCAGGTCGGTGAGGTGGGCGATGCGCACGGACCCGCGGCCCCTCACCGGGCTCCCCTCCGGCAGGCGGGCCGGGGGAGGGCCTTCGGTCCCCTCGCCGACGGGCGGGCCGGGACGCGGGCCCGCCCCCGGCCCCAGCCAGTAGGTGCGCACGCACAACCATCGCGGCTCGATGGCCGCTGTCCAGGCCAGCCACAACCCGGCCAACAATGTCCCGGCTAGGGGGCCAGGGATCACGACGACGCCTCCCTTGCAGGGGCAGCGGGAACCGCCGGGCCCCTTCCGGGAGGCACGGCACCTTCCGCCTCCAGCAGGCGGCGCTTTACGGCCGGTCCTCCGCCGGAGTAGTTCCCGAGGCTGCCGTCCGCCCGCACCACGCGATGACAGGGAATGAGGAAAGGCACGGGGTTCTTCGCAAGGGCGTTGCCCACCGCCCGTACGGCCCGCGGGCGGCCGATGGCCCGGGCGATCTCGGAATAGGTGCGCACTTCTCCCCGCGGGATCCGGGCCACGGCTTCCAGCACCGCCCTCTCGAAAGCCGTCAGGTGACCCAGGTCCCAGGTGGCTTCCACGGATTCACCGCGGAACCACCGCTCCAGGAGCGCCGCCAACTCCGGGCGGCGCGCGTCGTCCCGCTGCGGTTCGACACCGGCAAACGCGGCAAGGAAAGCGGCTTCCGATGAAGAGGGTTCGATCCTGCAAATGCCCCGCTGGGTCCAGGCGACGAAGACCCGCCCTACGGGAGTGTCGACGTCCGTGTAGTGGACTGTGCCCCTTGCCGGCCCGTGGGGCCGGCCGCTATCGATCCCGTGCATCGGTTCGCCTCCGTTCCTCCCCAAGGACTGCCGACCACTGCACCGGAATCGGCTTCCGGTCGAAAACATGAATGGGTGGCGGCCCGCCAAACGCCATGGGTTTCCAACGGGGGGTGTAAGATGTATCTTCCGCCCGAGCGGGAATACCGGCCCTTCTTCCGTGCCCACTTCTATGCCGTCTACCGGTTCCTCCATCGCGCCGACGCCACCATCGTCCAGGACCGCGACCGGCGGTACTACCTCTGGGAGGGCGGGCCCAACCTGCACTTCCTCCCGCTGGAGGAGATCGGCCGTCTGCTGCTTGCCGGCGACATCCTGCCCCTGTCGGACCCGCAGCCCCTGCCCGGTCCCTTCGGGCACATGCGACCGTTGTACAACCCCGCCCGCCGGGGGTTCGAGTTCCGGACCCTCTGAATGAAAGGCCTCCCGGTGCCCGCGGGTTCCCTCCCGATTCTCCTTCGCCGGCCTACCTCCGGGTCCTCCGGCGGGCCGCCGGGGTTGCCCGTGGCGCGATGCCCGGGGCAACGGTCTCGGGCAACGGTCTATAATGAAGCGGACGGGCCCCGCAGGGGTCCCGCAGCTCACTCCGGGGGGAGGAAGGGCCTTGGGTTGGAGGAGGCCTTGGCGGCTGCTCCCGGTCGTGGCGGGTGTTCTCGCCCTTCTGGCGTGGGCGCTGGTCGGGCTCTGGACGGAGCGGATCCTGCTGGCCAGCTGGGGATACAGGGCCGTCTTCGACCGCCTGCTCGCCTACCGCCTAGGCGGGGCGCTGGTGGCCGCGCTGGTCGCCGGGACCGCCTTCGCCATCAACGGGGCCGTGCTCGCCCGCAGGGACGCCGGCTCCCCGGCCGCCCGCCGGGTCGTACGGTGGGGGCTGCCCCTGCTGGCCGCCCTGGTTGCCGCTCCCGCCGGCGCGGCCGCGGGACCGCGACTGATGCTGGCCCTGGTCGCATCGAGACTGGCCGCCCCCGGGCCGGCGGATCCCCTCTTCGGCCGGCCCCTGTCCTGGTGGATCTTCTGGCAGCCCCTCCTGGCGGACCTGGTCTCCTTCGCCCAGGCGATCGTGTTTTTCTTGGCCCTGGTGACGGCGTTGCTGGCCCTGCTGGGAGCGGCGGGGGAACGCCTCACCGGCTGGCAGGTGACCGGGCCGGGAGGCACGCGGGTGCGCGTGCTCCGAATCGACCAGGCCGCGCCGGGTGCCGGAGCCATGCTGTCCGCGGCAGGCCGCCATCTGGCGTTCCTGGCCGCCCTCTGGCTGGCGCTGCAGGCGGCCCGTTACCGCGTCGCCGCCTTGGAGCTGGTCTTTGCCGCCCACGGGCCCGTGAGCGGGGCCGGCTTCACCGCCGTCCACGTGACGCTGCCGGCCCTGGCGGTCCTGTCGGCCATCACCCTGGGGGCCGCCGCGGCCGTCCTCTACGGAGCCCACCGGCGACGGTGGCGGTTCCTTCTCTGGACGCTGGCGGCCTGGGCGGTGGTATCCGCCATCGGCCTCGGTGCCCTGCCGGCCGCCGTGCAGCGGTGGATCGTCGTACCCGACGAGTTCGCACGGGAGGAGCCCTTCATCGCCCGCAGCATCGAGGCCACCCGCCGCGCCTTCGGCCTCGACCGCATCAGCGTCCGGCCACACCCCGCCCGACCCCTGGACGCGGCCCACGTGGCGGGTGCCGCGGACATCCTGGCCAACGCCCGCCTGTGGGACTGGCGCCTGGTGCAGCCGGTGCTGACGAACCAGCAGGCCCTCCGTCCCTACTACAGATTCCGGGACGCCGACGCGGACCGGTACCGCACGAAGGACGGTTTCCGCATGGTGCTGGTGGCGCCGCGGGAGATCGACCGCCAGCGTTTGCCCAATCCCACCTGGGTCAACAGGCACCTCCTCTACACCCACGGGCACGGCCTCGTGGCCATGCTGGCGGGAGCCGTGGACGCACAGGGGGACCCGGTGCTGCTGAGCAGGGACCTGCCCCATCGGGCGGACGATCCCGCCCTGGAGCTGGACCGGGCCCAGATCTACTTCGGCGAGCTTTCGGGCGACTTCTTCGTGACCGGTACGCGAGAGAACGAGTTCGACCACCCCGTTTCCAGCGACGAGAACGCCTACACGCGTTTCGAGGGGGACACCGGGATCCCGCTCACGCCCTGGAACCGGGTGCTGTTCGCCCTGCGGGAGAGGTCCCTGCGGCTGCTCACCTCGGGGGCCATCACGGCGGACAGCCGGCTGCACCTGGTACCCCAGGTGGAGGAGCGGGTCCGCCGCGTGGCGCCCTTCCTGGTCTACGGCGACGACCCGTATCCCGTGGCCTTGCGGGACCCGGCCACCGGGGAACGCCGCGTCTGGTGGGTGATCGAGGCTTACACCGTGACCGATCGGAACCCCTCAAGCGTCT
>QGUQ01000516.1 GCA_003242195.1 Bacillota bacterium
AATCCTGGCCCTGGACCTGGCACCCGCGGTGTGGGCGGTGCTGGTCGTGCTGGGGGTCGGCCCCACCTACCTGGCCTACCGCCTCTACACCCACGGCCTGCGGCTCGTTCCGGCCTCGACGGCGGCCATCGTGGCCATGGTGGAGCCGGTGGTGGCGGCGCTGTTGGGCTGGCTGCTCCTGCGGGAGACGCTGACGGCCTCCCAGGTGGCGGGCGGGTTCCTCGTGCTCCTGGGGGCCGTCCTGGCCCGGGACCGGTCCCCGCGCCCCGGCGCGGCCGGTCCCGGGCTGCCAGGGGCAGGAAACCACCAGGGACGGGAGAAGAATCACGGGTATCCCGGTGAAAGGCGGGGATAGGGTGCTGGTACGCTGGCTGAGCGCCTCCGACGTGGCGCGCTGCCTGTCCATGGAGGCGGCCATCGAGGCGGTGCGGGACGCTTTCGTGGCCGTGGCCCGGGATGCGGTGGCCATGCCCACCCGCACCCAGCTGGCCGCCGAGCGGTTCGGAGGCGTGAGCCTGTTCATGCCGTCCCACGCGCCCGGCCTCGCCCGGACGGCCCTCAAGCTGGTGTCGGTGTATCCCGGAAACCCGGCGAGGGGGCTTCCGGCCATCACCGGCGTGGTGGTCCTCCTGGACGCCGAGACGGGCGTCCCCCTGGCCCTCATGGACGCCCGGGTGCTCACCGCCCTGCGCACGGGTGCCGCCAGCGGCGTGGCCACGGACGTGCTGGCCCGGCCCGACGCCCGGGTGCTGGCCCTGATCGGGGCGGGGGCCCAGGCGCCCTACCAGGCCCTGGCGGTGTGTGCGGTGCGCCCCATCCGGGAGATCCGCATCTTCAACCGGACGCGCCAGCGGGCGGAGGAACTGGCCCGCCGCCTGGCGGCCGAGCTGGACCGGCAGCGACCGGCCATCACCGTCTGCGCCACGCCGGGCGAGGCCGTCCGGGAGGCCGACGTGATCTGCACGGCCACGTCCGCCACCACTCCCGTCCTGGAGGCCGCGGAGGTGCCCGCCGGCGCCCATGTCAACGCCGTCGGCAGCTTCCGGCCGGAGATGCGGGAGCTGCCCCGTGATCTGCTGCGGCGGGCGGGCCGGGTGTTCGTGGACCAGCGGGAGGCCGCCCTGGAGGAAGCGGGGGAGATCATCGACGCCCTGGCTGCCGGGACCCTGGACCCCGCCGGCCTGGTGGAGATCGGCGCGGTGATCGCCGGCGAGCGCCCGGGGCGGGAGGGTTCCGGCGAGGTCACCATCTTCAAGAGCTGCGGCCTGGCCGCCCAGGACTTGTACGCCGCCGCCCGCGTGCTGGCCGAGGCCGAGGCGGCGGGCGTGGGGCGGTGGCTGGAGCTGTGACGGGGGGAAGGGCATGACGCCGGTGGCGCCGCTGGCCGGCCTGGCAGGAGCCGTGCTGGCCATCTCCTTTTCGTCCATCCTCATCCGCTACTCCCAGGCCCCCAGCGCCGTGATCGCCTTCTACCGCATGGCGATCACGACGCTGTTGCTGCTGCCCGTCGCCCTGCGGGAGAGGCGGAGCCTGCGGGCGTTGCCGGCGCCGCTGCTGGCGGCCACGGCGGTCGCCGGACTGCTGCTGGCGGGCCACTTCCTCACGTGGATCGCCTCGCTGCGCTACACCAGCGTGACGGCGTCGGTGCTGCTGGTGACGTCCCATCCCCTCTACGTGATGGCCGCCGACGCGTGGCTGCTGCGGGAGCGGGTGCCGATCCGGCGGGGCCGGGGGGGGCTGCTGGGGCTCTGTCTCTTTTACACCACTTGCGCCGCCGGCGG
>QGUQ01000517.1 GCA_003242195.1 Bacillota bacterium
GTACAGGGCCACCTTGATGGCCTCGCCGCGGTCCAGCTCCCGGAACACCTCGGGCAGGTCGGTGAGCGGTCGGCGGTCGGTGATCAGCTCCTCCACCGGCAGGCGGCCCCGCACCAGGAGATCGTACGCCTCCCGCACGTCCCGGGGGGTGTAGTGGAAGGAGCCGACCAGGTCCACTTCCTCATAATGGATGCGGAAAGCCTCGAAGTGCACCCACGTACCGGCGGCCAGGCCGCCGAACAACAGCACCCGGCCACCGGGGCGAACCCACTCCGCCGCCGCCTGCCAGCCCTCGGCGCGGCCCGTCGCCTCGATCACGGCCTCCGGCCCCTCGCCCCCGAAGAGCTCGCGGATGGTGCCCGCCAGCTTCTGGGCATCGCCCTCCACGATCTCCGTGGCGCCGACCCGGCGGGCCAGCTCCAGGCCCCGCGGCCGCCGGCCCACGGCCACCACCCGCTCCACCCCCAGAGCCCGCGCGACCATGATGTGGAGGAGGCCAATGGTTCCCACACCCATCACCACGACCTCCCGCGGGCGGCCCAGGCGGTGCCAGCCCCGCACGATGCAGCTCAACGGTTCCAGGAAGGCCGCCCGCTCGAGGGACACGTGGTCGGGTTTGGGGAAGAGGTGTCGGTCCACCACGGGCGCCGGCAGCAGCAGGTACTGGGCGTAGGCGCCAAGGGCCATGCGGTCGGGCTCGAAGAGGCGCCGGCAGAGGTTCTCCCGGCCGGCCCGGCAAGGGGGGCACTCGCCGCAGGGGGCGGTGGGCACCCACATGACGGCGTCGCCCGGCCGGAACCGCTCGACACCGGGCCCCACGGCGTGAACGACGCCGGCGGCCTCGTGCCCGAAGGGACCGGGCACCGGCAGGCGGGCGTGCCCCCGGCGGAAGGTCTTGAGGTCCGTGCCGCACGTCAGCGCCCGCTCGACCCGGACGACCACCTCGCCCGGACCGGGCTCGGGCACGGGTACTTCCCGAAGGGTCAGCCGGCGAATCCCGGCCAGATAGCCTTGCAGCAATCGTCCATCACCGGTCCCGGCGGGGAGCCCGGCGTCCTGCCGATCCCCGCCCATGATCGAGAGCAGCGGCTGGTAACGGTGGCCGATTCGCCGCGTCTTCCTTGAAGGTAGCACATCGGCCGCGGGATGGCGCCCGGCACCCGCGTGGCTGCGCGGGGATACCAGGAACTGCCCGGGCTCGCCGCGAATGGCGGGACGGCGGCTGCCCCGCCGCCCGGCACTGCCCCGGCACCCCACGCTACCAAGGAGGTCGGTTCCGATGCACAGACTCCGCTACCCGCCCTTTCGAGCCATTGAACACCGCCACCGCAGCCAGGTCCTGGCCGACAACCCCCTGGGGGACCCGGCGGAGCGGTCCCTATGGGTTCTGGTTCCTCCCGACTATGATCCCGCCACGCCCGTGCCCTGCATCTGGGTGCTGACGGGCTTCACCGGTACGGGCCGGCGCCTGCTGAACTACGACCCGTGGGAGGAGAACCTGGCCGAGCGGCTGGGCCGGCTGTACGCCGAAGGGCGCATCGGGCCGGTGATCGTCGCCCTGCCCGACTGCTTCACCTATTACGGCGGCAGCCAGTACCTCAACTCGCCGGCCGTCGGCCGCTACGAGGACTACCTGGTCATGGAGCTGGTCCCCCTGGTGGAACGGGAGTACCGGGTCCGCGGCCACGGGCTGGCGGGCAAGTCGTCGGGCGGGTACGGCGCCTTCGTCCAGGCGGTGCGCCACCCCGACGTCTTCCGGGCCTTCGCCTGCCACTCCGGCG
>QGUQ01000518.1 GCA_003242195.1 Bacillota bacterium
ATAGCGCCCGGGCTCGGTTGTGGCAGGGGTTCGATCAGCGACGTGTGCACCGCCAGTAGCGGGTCGAAGAGATGGGCCAGGCGGATGCGCAGGGCCTCGGAGACCAGCCGCAGGGCCGCCGCGTCGGCCTCCAGGTTCCACGGCCGGCCCGGCGTGACGATCTCGAGGGCCGGTTCCCGGTCGCGGAAGACCAGCTCGGTGCCCGGCCGCCCCGACGGATCCTTATAGAAGAGTTCGATGACGTTGGACCCGTGCCAGCGGACGTCGACCACCGTTACCGGCCCGCTGGGCAGGATCCCCTTGAGCAGCGTCCCCCGGGTGATCTGTTCGAGACGAACCAAGGCTGGGTCCCTCTTCGTCCCTCTTTGTGCGATGGCTGTGCAATGGCCTCCGGCAGACTGCATGTATACTTCGACATCCTTCGCGGCTCCCTCCCACCGGCGGGCACGGAGGAAGAGACAGCTCTGACCCCAGGCAGGCGACCTGACACAGCGGTTGAAGGAGGCACGCCACGGCGGAGCACGGGAAGGGCTCGGTTTAGGCCGCTATTGCTGTTCTTAGCGCCTCTACCTTGAAAGAACCTGTTCGATCTTCGAAATAGAATTGTTCATTGCAGGGTAGAGTACTCTCATTCGGTGCGCACCGTATACGAAGTCGATAGGAAGAACAAAAAAATACGTAGGGTGAGAAAATTCATTCGCGATCTCATTTTTCCTGGAGTAGACAGTGAATTCTTAATGCGTGCTGAGTGGTGTTACTTGGTGGCCAACAGAGCTGTAGAATGGCTCGAGAAAGAGCGGGACTCTCCGGAATGGCCCATCCAACCATAGACCACGAAAGGCGCACATTCGGTATGTATGGGATCCCGCCGCACCAATGGGATTAACAACCTGGGCCTGCAGACAGCCCTGTACAGTTGTGTGCCTTCGTAACCAACGGGCCCGCCTCGGGCCCGTAAATAACCTGCCGCCACGCCGGTACCTTGGTGACCAGTAACATGTTGGCCGCACTCTTCAACGGAACTGCGGACGCGGCGGTGCCGCGGGAACGAGCCCTGGTATATCTCGTGCCCAGTGCCCTGGTTTTGGTCGTGGCTCACGGCCTGCCCCGACGAGAGGTGGAAGCCGGAGGCGCCCTCCCTGCCCGGTCCTAAGCGAGTGTCGGCCCTTGCGGCTCACCTAGCCCATGGCGACGAATGCCACGGCCGACCGTCCCTTGTCTCCCGGCGTCAGGCAAGAGGACGATGAACACGGGAGGCGTGGCCCCTCCGGCTGGGGCCACGCCTTGCTTTGCCTCCGTTTGTCGCCCGCACCGGCCACCCCGCTGCTTCCCTCATGCTTCCCGAGTCCTAGTGCAGGGGCCACGCGTGGCTCCGGTTCTTCCACTCCACGACATACATCACCACGAACCAGGCCAGGAAGAGGAACACGAGGGTCACCGTGCCGGGAGTTTCATGCTCCTGACCGCCACCGGCACCGCTACCCTTCCCGGCACCGGCATCCTGCGAGCCGCCGGTCATGGGCATGGCCATGGCGATGCGGAGACCGGCGTCCGGACGGACAGCCCGCCTGCTGGGCCCCAACGGCGCCGGCAAGAGCACCACCATCAAGATGCTGACGACGCTCCTGCCGCCAACCTCCGGCACGGCCCGGGTGGCCGGCTTCGACGTGGCCCGCCAGCCGGCGGCGGTGCGGCGGGTGAGCTACGTCCCCCAGTTCCTCTCCGCCGACGGCGCCCTGACGGGCTACGAGAACCTGCTGATGGTCGCGAAGCTCTACGG
>QGUQ01000519.1 GCA_003242195.1 Bacillota bacterium
AGAGGCTGTTGAGCACGGCCAGCGAGCGCGTCCGCTTGTCCCGCGGGTACGGGTTCATGTACATGGATTTCCAGAGCGCGCTGTCGAAGATGAAGCTGGCCAGCCTGCCCAGCAGCGTCTTGCGCTCACCGGGCGCGGGCGGTTGCTGTTCCGGTGTTCCAGCCCGGCTCAACGGGATGATCCCCCTTCCGGCCAACGTTGCTCCTGCCAGCTGCGGCGTGGGTGGACTGGCAGGCCCCGCATGTCTACCAATCAACACTACACAAAAGCACTTTGCACCCGCAAGGGGCCCACGCCGGATTGTCACCGCGACGGTTTCCGGTCTTGACCCGGTATGAAAGTGACGTCGGGTGGCGACGGTGGGCGTTTCCGGTAGGCAGCGAGCCGCCGCCTCCCCATCCCCTATGATGCCTCCGCAGGGGATTCCTACCTGCCACGGCCCGAGACGGGACTTGCCCCGGACGCGACGCGACCGGTAAACATGAAGAGCGTGTCGTTGCGGACTTGCAGGACCGAACATATGTTTGATATCCTGGAAAGTGAAAATGGGACCGCGGGCCTACCCCCTCGTGCAGGAGAGTGGAGGCTCGTGGCGAATCAGGGCGGGTAGGTCCATATATGGTATGGGCAAGGACCTGAATGCCCTAGATATTGTGGTTTGCGGGCCCGTCGAAGGACCGGCGACCGAGGTGAAAGCGTGCGTTGCCCGCGGTGCCATGCTCCCGATACGCGCGTGCTGGACTCCCGGCCGACGGAGGAAGGAACCGCCATCCGCAGGCGCCGGGAGTGCCAGGTGTGCGGTGAGCGCTTCACCACCCGCGAGAAGGTGGAGGTGACCCCGCTGTGGGTCATCAAGCGGGACGGTCGGCGCGAGCTGTTCAACCGTGACAAGGTCCTGCGCGGCATGCTCATCGCGTGCGAGAAGCGTCCCGTGGAACTCGCCCAGCTCCAGGCCATCGCCTCGGAGGTCGAGCGCGAGCTGTACCGGCGCTTCGACAACGAGGTGGAAAGCCGCGTCATCGGCGAGATGGTCATGGAGCGGTTGCAGCGGGTCGACCAGGTGGCTTACGTCCGCTTCGCCTCGGTCTACCGACAGTTCCGGGACCTGGAGACGTTCCGCAGGGAGCTGGACCGCCTGCTGGCGGGCGATCCGCCCGGCACCGCCCACGCGTCCCAGGAGGCCGGTACCGCCCAGGCCGGGACCTCGCAAGGCGCGGGCAGCGTTCCGGGGGATGGCAGGCAGGCCGGTGGAGCCCACGCCAACGGCCGGTCCGCGCCCGCGCCGGGGCAGGATTCCTCCGCCGGGTACCGGCCCTGAAGGGAGGACAAGCCCGCTCCCCGTGGGGATTGCCAACCCGGGCTTCCCGGGTACCCGCAGGGGCGATGAAGGGGGCCGGCCTGCCCGGCCGTTTCTTTTGGAGATACCACAAAGGGGGACCGCCGATGGAACTGACCGGGATTCGCAAGACCGTCTTCCTGGATCGTTACGCCAGGAAGGGACCCGACGGGAAGCCGGTGGAGTCGTCCCCGGAGGAGATGTGGGACCGGGTGGCCCGCGCCATCGCCGAGGTGGAGGAACCCGGCAAGCGGGAGGAATGGGAACGCAAGTTTCGCAAGGCCCTCGACGGTTTCAAGTTCGTTCCCGGCGGCCGTATCCTGGCCGGGGCCGGGACCGGCCACAAGGTTACTTATTATAACTGCTACGTGATCCCGTCGCCCGAGGACAGCCGCCGGGGCATCATGGAGAACGTCAGCTTGATGGTGGAGATCATGT
>QGUQ01000117.1 GCA_003242195.1 Bacillota bacterium
GACCGCGGCCGCCCGCCTGCGACCCGGGCAAGGGGCCGTGCGGGGACTCTACAGCGGAGGCACCCTATGCTACGAAGCCCAGGCCATCCTGCGCAGGTTCGTCGATCAACTGGCCGCCAACGAACCCCTGCCGGGGGTGCCCCGCCTGGACGCCGACCGGCCGTCCGCGGGGCACGTGTTGCTCGACCTCGGTGCCGATGAATTCACCGTCGGCAGGCTCCACCCCATGCTGGACATGGAGAACCGGATCCGGCGGCTCGAGCAGGAGGCCCAGGACCCCCACGTGGCCGTCATCCTGCTGGACGTCGTGCTGGGTTTCGGCGCCCACCCCGACCCTGCCGGGGAACTGGCGCCGGCCATCGCCGCTGCCCGCGACCTGGCCGCCCGTGAAGGCCGCGAGCTGGTGGTGATCGTTTCCGTGTGCGGCACCGCCGCCGACCCCCAGGGTTTCGACGAGCAATGCCGGCGCCTGGCGGAAGCAGGCGCCCGCGTGACCACGTCCCACGCGGTGGCAGCCACCCTGGCGGGGGCCATCGCCGCCCTGGCCGCCGGCCGGGCAGTGGGCGAGGACGACATCGCACGGGCCCTAGGTCTCGAAGGGGCAGCCGGACAACCCGCGGCAGACTCGGCGCCGGGCCGGCAGGGGACGGTTCCACCAGCGGTGGGTTCGCCGTCCGTGCCCGAGCCCGTCCGGCAGTTGTTGGCCGGTGACGTCGCGGTCCTCAACTTCGGCGTGCCGGCCTTTGCCGAGAGCCTTCGTCAACAGGGTGTGTCCGTCGTGCACGTAGACTGGCGGCCACCGGCCGGCGGCAATGCCCGCCTGCTGGAGGCGTTGCGCAAGCTCAAGTCCTAACAACAGGCTTCTCGTGGGCCTGTGGCAGCAAAGGGGGCGTAGCAGTGGACATCGAGCAGGCAAACAAGGAAGTGCTACGACGCATCCTGGACGCGCAGCCCGTGCTGGTCGGCGTCGCCCCGGCGCGGGAGGTCATCCCGCGCATGGGCGAGCGGACGATCCTGCACGCGGGCCCCCCGATCACGTGGGAGCGGATGTCGGGCCCGATGCGGGGAGCGGTGATCGGTGGCATCCTCTTCGAGGGCTGGGCGCAAACCGAGGAGGAGGCCGTCGCGCTGGTGGAACGGGGTGAGGTGACCTTCGATTCCTGCCACCACCACCAGGCCGTGGGGCCCATGGCCGGCGTCACCACCCCGTCCATGCCCGTTTACATCGTCGAGAACCGGGCCTTCGGCAACAAGGCCTTCTGCAACCTGAACGAGGGGCTGGGCAAGGTCCTCCGGTACGGGGCCTACAGCGAGGACGTGCTGGCCCGCCTGCGCTGGATGCGGGACGTCCTAGGCCCGGTCCTGGCCGCCGCTCTCGAGCGGACTTCAGGCATCGACCTCAAGAGCCTGATCGCCCAGGCCATTCACATGGGTGACGAAGGGCACAACCGCAACAAGGCGGGTTCCGCCTTGTTCGTCCGGGTGCTGGCCCCGTCCCTCGTCCGCTCCGGCGCGGACGCCGCCACCCTGGCCGACGTGTTCGAATTCCTCGGCAACAACGACCTGACGGCCCTCAACCCGGTCATGGCCGCCTGCAAGGCGACGATGGATGCGGCCCACGGTATTCCCGGCTCCACCATCGTCACCGCCATGGCGCGGAACGGCACCGACTTCGGCATCCGCGTCAGCGGCCTGGGCGACCGGTGGTTCACGGCCCCGTCCCAGGTGCCCCAAGGGCTCTACTTCCCCGGTTTCAAGGCCGAGGACGCCAACCCCGACATCGGCGACAGCACCATCACCGAAACGGCCGGCATCGGCGGTTTCGCCATGGCGGCGGCGCCCGCCATCGTCCAGTTCATCGGCGGGACGCCGCGGGACGCCCTGAACGCCACCCTGGAGATGTATGAGATCACGGCTGGCGAGAACCCGGCCTTCGGCATCCCCGCCCTGGACTTCCGCGGCACGCCCACGGGCATCGACGTCCGCAAGGTGGTGGAAACGGGCATCGTGCCGCGGGTGAACACCGGCATCGCCCACAAGCAGGCGGGCATCGGGCAGATCGGCGCCGGGCTGGTGCAACCGCCGATGGAGTGCTTCGAGCAGGCCCTGCTGGCGCTGGCAGAGGCGTTCGACGCGCCGGACGAACCGGAACAGGTATCGGGAGAGACCGCGTGAGCGCGGCAACCAGGAGCAGCAAGGCGCCCGTGCCGGCCGGAACACCGCTACCTCCGGCGCCGGTACGGGCGCCTTGGCATTGATATGGGCAAGGCGGGGCGCGTCAAGGCTACCTTGGTCACGCCGTGGAAAGGGTCTTTCGTCCGGCGACCACGGCCAAGCCGGCCGCTCTCGGGTTCGGCCCTCATCCGGGCCGGTGCGATCGTCCCACCCAGGCGGGACGAAGGACGGGTGGCTACGGGCTCAAGCCCGTAGCTCGCGATCGTAAGGCTTCATGAGCGCCTGAGGTGCCTGGGCCCCGCGGTAAGCGCGAATGGCCACCAGCACCACGAACAGGTACGGCACCATCAACAAGAATTGGGAGGGGATGAGCCGGACCTTCAGCAGCAGGTTGTATTGCAGGGCCTCCACGTAGCCGAACAGCAACCCGCCGAGAAGAACGCCGAAGGGCGTCCACCGGCCGAGGATGACCAGCATCAGGGCGATCCATCCTCGCCCGCCCACCATCATGTCGGTGTACGTCCCGGTCAGCATCATCGGTAGCAATGCACCGCCCGCACCGATGAGGGCGCTGCCCGCCAGCAGCGAGGCATAGCGGATGGTGAACACCGCCACCCCCTGGCTTTCGGCTGCGCGCGGGTTCTCGCCGCTGGCCCGGATGCGCAGCCCCCACGGGGTGTAGAACAGCAGCACGTGGGTGAGCACCGTGGCCAGCAACATGACGTAAACGGGTCCCGGCAACGCGAACAGCCACCCCGCTCCATCCGCCGCAAGGCCGGAACCATAGGTAGGGATCTGCGGCGGGACGAACTGCAGCCCCACCACGAGCCGGTAGAGCAGCGACGACAGCCCCACCGCCAAGACGAACAGCGCCAGCCCGACCGTCAACTGGGGGGCTCGCAGAGTGATACAGGCGTATCCCAGCACAAGGCCGAGCAGCGCGGCCACCGCCATGGCGGCCAGGATGCCGACCATGTTGCTGCCGGAGAGGTAGGCGCCGAGAAAGCCGACAGCGGCTCCCAGGGCCATCATGCCTTCGATGGCCACGTTGAGCACACCCGAACGTTCGATCAACAACTCTCCCAGGGCGGCCAGCAACACCGGCGTGGCCACCACCAGCGCCAGGGCCAGCACGCTCGGGTCGATGAGCAGCGTCCAGTTCATCTCCGTCCTCCCCCGCCTACGTAGTGAACCGCGCCTGGCGCTGCCGGACGGCCTCGAGGAAGAGTACCACCAGGACGGCCAAGCCCTGAACCATGAATACTGCGCTGGCGGGGAGCCCCACCGTCCGCTGCAATGAATCGGAGGCCGCCACTAGCACCGCGAAGGCCAGGTTCACGGGCACCAGAAGCAACGGGTGATTCCGGCCCAGCACGGCCACCAGGATCGCCATGACGCCGTAGTTGGGCGAGAGCCCCAGGAGTAGCCGCTGGTGAACGCCCGTCACCTCGATGGCACCCGCCAGTCCGGACAGGGCACCCCCCAGGCAGAGGGCCAGCACCTGGATCCGGCCCAGCGCGATGCCGGCGTAAAGTGCCGCGCGCGGATTCGACCCGACGCTCCTCAGTTCATAGCCGAACACGGTTCGGTAGAGGAGCCACCAGATGCCCAAGGCGACCGCGACGGCCAGCAGGACGCCGACATGGGCGCCACCCCGGGGGATCAGCATGGGCAGCAAGGCGCCAGCAGGGATCGGCCGCGTGATGGCCTCCCCGGCGGTGGGGTCGTTCCAGGGCCCCGTGGACAGGTACTCCACCAGATATAGAGCGACGAAGTTGAACATCACCGTGGTGAAGATCTCGTTGACACCCCAAAGAACGCGCAGCACGGCGGGCAGCACCGCGTAGAGGGCGCCGCCGGCCAGGCCGGCCACCAGCAGCAGGGGTTGCAGCGCGGCACCTCCACCACCGGCCGCTCCCGCAAACAGCAGCCCGAGGCCGGTGGCCAGGATGGCGCCGGCGTAAATCTGCCCGTCCATGCCGATGTTGAACAAGCCGGCGCGGTAGCCGACGGCGAAGCTCAAGGAAGCTAGCAACAGGGGTGTCATCCGGTTCAGTGTCTGGCCGAAGCCGCCGACGGTCAGTAGTGAATCCTGCAGGGCGCTAGCCAGAGCCTCGGCGGGATTCGCCCCCATGGCCACGATCACGATGGTCAGGGCCAGGACGACCACCACGGTCGCACCGCCGTACACCGCCAGCGGCCAGATCCAGGCTGCCCCCACCCCCGCTGGCCCGTCACCCGTCCCTGCCCGAGACGCGGCGGTGCCGGCAGGGTCGTGGCGACCCGTCCGCCTGCCCGCCCGCTCAGCCGCCGGCTCGCCTGCCGTCTCCGCCCTTACCGGCCGCTCGAAGACACCCATCAAGACCCCACCTCCCGGACCGCCGAAACGGCGGCGGGGTCCCCGGCGGTCCTTCCCAGCATGGCCTCGCCGATGCGGTAGCGATCGTACTCGGGGCCGTCGAAGGTCGCCACCAGGGACCCGCGATAGAGAACGGAGATGCGATGGCAGGTGGCGGCCAGCTCGTCCAGGTCCTCGGAGATCAGCAGGACGCCGCCGCCCCGGGCCGCCACATCGGCCAGGTGCCGGTGAACCCGCTCCACGGTGCGAATGTCCAGGCCACGGGTGGGATTGGCGGCAATGACCAGGGGGCGGGGGTGCCGGTCACGGACCAGGCCCGTACGCGCCACCAGCACCTTCTGCATGTTACCGCCCGAGAGGTACGCCGTCGGCACATCGCAGTGGGGCGCCTTGACCTCGTACTCGGCGATGGCCGCGTCGCCCAGGGCGCGTCCCGTTCCGGGCCGGAAACGGCCGCCGGGGAACACCTGCCGGTGCACACCCAGCACCAGCGTCTCCCATAGGCTCATGTCCGGCAGGATACCGTCGCGAACCCGATCTTCAGGTATCAACGCGATCCCGTCCTGGAGCCGCCTCGCCACCGGCCAGCGCGTGATGTCCCGGCCGCGCAACTCGATGCGCCCCGCCGACACCGGCAAGAGGCCCAGCAAGACGTCGGCCAGCTGTTGCTGGCCGCTACCCGCCACACCGGCGATGCCATGGACCTCGCCGGCCCGGAGGGCGAGGTCGATGTCCCGCAAGGCGAGGCGGTTTCTGGCACCGGGAGTGGAGACCCCCTCCAGCCGCAACAGCACCTCGCCGGACAGGCTCCGTGGATCGGGACCTGGGCGCCCTTCCCACGTACCCGACACACCGTCGGCGCCCTCGCCCATGAGATGTCTCACCAGTTCTTCCTCGCTGGCTTCCTCCCGGGGGAGGCTCACCACGACCCGTCCTGCCCGCATCAGCGTCAGCCGGTGCCCCAGGTTCATCGCGTCTCGGATCTTGTGGGTGACCAGGAGAATGGCCAGGCCGCGGCCGGCCAGGTCCTTGAGGGTCTGGAACAAAGAGTCCGTCTCCTGCGGGGTGAGGAAGGTGGTGGGCTCATCCAGGATCAGGATCCGGGCCCGGCGGTAGAGCATCTTCAGGATCTCCACCTTCTGCTGCAGGCCCACGGGCAATTCGCTGACGCGGGCATCGACGTCCACTTCGATCCCCTGCTCGGCCGCGACGCGCCGGACCGCCTCCCGCTGCCGCGCCGGCCTGAGCGCCCACCCCGTCCTCTCGTGTCCCAGAACGACGTTCTCCCACACGGTCATGTTGCCGATGAGCTCAAAATGCTGGTGGACCATGGCCACGCCGCAATTCAGCGCGTCCCGGGGGGAGCGCAATTGCACGGGCCGGCCGTCGATGGCGATCTCGCCACGATCGGGACGGTATAGTCCTGCCAGGACCGACATCAACGATGTCTTGCCAGCACCGTTCTCTCCCAGGATCACGTGGATCTCGCCGGCGTAAACGGACAGCTGGGCCCCGGCCAGGGCGGTGACCCGGCCGAAACGCTTCCACACGTCGGTCATCCGTACCAAGGGCTGTCTCATCTGGCGGTACCCCCGCTCCCTTCCCCGGTCCCCACCCCGTGCCCCCAGGGGCGTGATGCCACCCTTGCCAGGAGGGACGCCATTGGTTGCGCTCGCAAACAGGCGGTCGCCGGCGGCAGCCACCGCCGGCGCACGCCCCCCCCCCACCTGGGCAGGTCCCCCAACTCCGGGGGTGCGCTCCCACTCTCCCCCCCCCTGGTGTAGAAGTCGGGCACACCCGGCGCCGCGGCG
>QGUQ01000118.1 GCA_003242195.1 Bacillota bacterium
TCCCTGGGCCGCTCGGGTGGGGGAATCCGAGGTTCGGGACGAAGGCGCCCGCGCCGGGAACGGCGGGACGGGCGAGCCGGGCGACTTGCGCCCGAAGAGGACGACGCGGGAGCGGGGCCGGATCCCCGAGCGAGTTTGAGCTCCCGCCCGGGTGCAAAGAGGGTTAGCCGAGGGGGCGGGCCTCGGGGGCCCGCCCCCTCGTGGGCAAAGCCGGCCGTAGGAGCGACCTCGAAAAGAACCCGGTCCAGCGAGGACCGGGTTCCATGCCATGGATGGGGGCTCGGGAGCGACGGAGGTCAGTCTTGCGCGGCGTAGAACAGCGCGTTGGCCACCGAGCGGAACAGGCCGCGGGTATGGGCCCGGAAGAGGGGATCCGTGCCGAAGAGCACCACCCGCCCGTTGCCGTACGTGCCGCCCACCACCACCGCGCTGCCGGCGGCATCCTTCCGGTCGCGCCAGTGCCCCGCCATGAAGAAGTTCTCGGCCTGCAACCGGGAGATGACCTCAACCCCATCCCCGGTGCTGGTGAACCACGCCGGGTAGTAGACGAAGCTGTAGTCGTTGGCCGGGTAGTTCGCCATCACGGGGTGTTCGGTGTTGTTGACGACCCGGACGACCCCGTTGTCGTCGCGCTTGCCCGCGTTGTAGACCACGGGCAACAGGCCCAGCCGCTGGTTGAGGGCCGCGCTGTCGGCACCGATGCCGATGTAGGCACCGCCCTGGGCGACGAAGTCGCGTATGGCCTGCTGGAAGGCGCTGTTGGAGCTGTTGACCTGGTTGACGAAGACGTCGAAGTCCGCCAGCCGGCCCGAAGCTACGTCACTGACGGTGACGGGCGTCACATCGAACCCGAGCTCGCGCAACGTGAAGTCGACATAGCCCCGGCCCAGCGCATAGCCCTGGCCCAGTGCGGCGACGCGTAGACGGCGTAGCGGCTTGAGGCTTCCGCCGACGCTGTTAGTACCCGTGATAGTCAGGCCCAGGTCCTTCGCCAGGTCCTTGACCGCCTGCCGCTGGCCGTCGGCGCGGACCACGAAGGCACCCTGACCAAATCCCGGAAGCGACCCCTGGGCCATCCAGACCTCGGCCCCGCGCTCCAGCAAGGCATTGACCGCCCGGATGGCGTTGTTGTTGTCGTTGGGGATGACGTAATAGGCGGCGTTCGCATTCTGCACGCTGCCCTGCGGGCGCTTGACCTTTTGCACCTGCACCAGCTGCGCACTGAAGGGTTCCTCGATGGCAACCCGCTTGAAGCCCCACAACTCGGGCAGCTGCCAGGCCGAGATATCGTACATCGCCGGAATGTCGTAGCTGATGTCCTCGCCTTCCCATAGCAAGGTGTTGGCCAGGCCGCGCAGCGGCTGGTTCATCAGCACGACGTAGGAACCGGCGGGGTAGGTCGTGCCACCCGCGGTGAACGGCTGCTTGGCCTCATGGACCTCGATGCCGTGCACGAGCAGGGCTTCCACGACGTCGGCCACGACGTTGGGATGGGCCTGATCCGGTCCCGCCGGCAGCACGTAGGCGTACGGATACTGCTCGGGCTTGTCACCCAATACGCCACGCTTGAACTGCTCGATCTGGTCGTGGAACATCTCCATCTTGTGGCGGGCGGCGAACAGGGCTGCGGCCATGACAGACTGGTAGTGGGCCTCCACGCCCGTCTCGGACCGCTCCTTGGTCTCGACGGTGACCGCGATGGAACCGTGGTACATGGCGTACATGGGGGTCAGGATGGGCAGATAGTCGTCCCAGCCCGCCTCCTGGTCCCGGTAGGGGATCTGGTAGTCCAGGCCGACACGGTCCTTGATCCGGTCCCCCATGGCGGTGGCCATGTCCAGTGCCCACTTAATGAACAGATCGTACTCGTAGTTGGGGTTATGCGGCGGAGTGCACGGCTCGATGAGCAAGGGATCAACGAACCCGTGCAGGTCCAGGAAGATCATCGGTTTCCACTGGACGATCTGAGCCACGAGGGCTCGCGTTTCCGGCTGCGAGAGGGTGATCAGGTCACGGTTTAGATCGAATCCGTTCCCGTTGCCCCGGGCGTTGACGATCCGGCCATCCGGATTGGCATTGACGTTAAACAGCAGGATGGTATTGTCCAGGATCTCCCTGACCTCATCGGAATTGTCAAAGGCCAAGGTCTCGATCAGGCGCAACGCGGCGTCGGTTCCCGGCTCCTCGTTCCCGTGGATGCTGCCGTTGATGAAGATGGGGACCTTGAAGTCGGCACCCTGCTTGATCATCTCCTGAGCCTTGGCGGGATCGCGGAGCATGGTGTTGCGCAGGGCCTGGTACCGGCCGTAGCGGCCATGAACAGAGGGATCGCTGACGATGACCAGGTACAGGTCATGACCCAGCGCCGATTGGCCAATGACCTCGACCTTTACACGCGGGCTGCGCTTGTCGATGTCGCGAAGGATGGCGCCGATTTCCGAGTATCGAACGAATGATGGGTATGGTTTTGTGGTGCGGTCCTGTATCGTTGAGTCGGTTTTCCAGTACGGTCCTTGTTGACTTGCTACCCCGTAACTATCGGCGGACGTAACTGTGGGTTGCGATGTAGCCGCGGCCTCCACTAGCCCCAGGTGGTCGGTGGACACCGTCCCTACTGGGAGAATGCCCTGACCCAATACCAGGGCCGCAGTCAACAGGATGACCAGCCAGCGCCGACGCACCTACATCAACCCCCCTTAGCTGTATAGGACGGGTGAGTTGTTGAACTTGACTCCCGTCCTAATTTGATAGAGCCAATTTAGGAATCCTTTACCGGATCCCTCAAGTGGCTTCGAACATGCACTGCAATTCTCCTCCTATGAGTCAAAATGAAATCCATGGAATTGCAACTTAGAATCTGTACGGTTAGGTGACTAGGAGGTAGGCGATGGCGCTGCTATTTATTGCAAGGATCACGAGCAGTTCGAACACACATCCGTACAGATCTCCATCGGAATGAGTTGCATGAAAACTGCAGCTCGTCATGCCATCACTCATATACAAAAACAATTCGTTAATCTGCCTGAATTTTATGGGGAGAAGTGGCGGTAAAGGCGTGGGGTGATTGGTGGAGAGTACGCTGCGGGGCTGGGGCCGCACGGTGTGCCGTTGTGATTTCTTTTTTTGTTGGTCCTGTCCATTCGATACGAATGTGTTTCTTCTCGAGTTTGTCGAAAAGGCTTCGACAAATCTTGCTTGTCCCACCGCAAAGGCCGTCGCTACAATACCCTCCAAAAATGCTGGCTCTTCCAGGCCGGCGTGAGGGGGTGCGTGCGGTGGTCGGTGGGATGAGCGGGTCGAAGTGGCGTGCCCGATCCTGGGCAACCTTCCTGGCCGTCGTACTGGTGGCTCTCCTATGCTTGCAAGCGGTGCCTGTGGCGTCACACAGTGACGAGCCCGTTGTCAAGGACCCGCCCGTGCACAGGCCCGTAACCTTCGTCCTCCCTTCCACGGACGTCATCCCGAAGATCCTGGAGCTCGGTGTCGCCGTGGAGGCCCCGGTCCGAGAGGATCGTCCCGGCCAGCTGACCCTCGAGCTGGTGGTCAACGCCGAAGAACAACGCCAACTCGAGGAACTCGGGCTGGTTCCCCTCGAGCAGGCCGGCGGGGGCGGGGCGGATGGTTTGCAGCCGGCCAAAGGCACCAAGTCGCCCGCGGCCGCTTCGAAGGGGTCCCCAGCCGCGGAACGGTCGGAAACATCCGGCGGGATCGCTGCCGCCGGGCCTGCCGCCAGTGAGACCGATCAGGTGCGCATCTTGCGGGCCGAGACCTTCGAGAACTATGCCGGAAGTTTCCTGTCGATCGAGGCGCGGAGCAGCGCGGGTGACGTCTCGGGCGTCACCCTGGAGGTGTACGACGGTGCCACGGGAGAGCGGATCGGGACGTTGAGCCGTTACGTGGACGCCGGTCAGTACATGTACCACCGCCTCCTGACCAAGGTCGAACGCGTGCCGCAAACGGTACGAGTGGTCAGCAACCTGGGCGGCTCCGCCGAGCAGGAGGTTTCCCGGTGGCCGTCCCAGGAGGCGCGGTTCTCCTTTGACGGCGCTTACCGGACGGGGTTCGTCGACCACTACATGGACCCCACGGAGGTCTACGCCCGCCTGGAGGCGCTGGCCGCGCAGTTCCCGCAACTGAGCGAGATCATCGAACTTCCCTACAAGACCAACGGCTATCGCCGCAAGGCGATGGCGGTGACGGGGGCCACGGCCTCGCGGGCCATCGTCTGGTACTCCAAGGCCTGGGGCCACGAAGGCGGCAACGACCTGCGCGTTCATCTCGTCGATCCCGGTGCGCCGGCTCGGCCGCTGGAGATCACCTACGATCCTGCGTCCCACACGGTTCGGGTTTCCCTTGCCACGGATGCGACCGGCCGCGTCGTTTCCACGGCAGGGGATGTCATCGCCGCCGTCAATGCCAACAGCGGATTACCGGTGACGGCCTTCAACTATCGCGGTGCGACCCCGAACGGCATCGTCGAGCCCGAGGGGCCCGTGCAGCTCAGCGACTTCCTCAACGCTCCCGCCCACGTGTCCCGAGAGCCCTTCACGGTCAAGGCCATCCGCATCGGCAAGCGGCGGGACGGTTCCCGCACGGGCGTCTTCATCTACGCCCAGGAACACGCCCGGGAGTGGGTGACCCCGCTGGTCGCCCTGGAGACGGCGGCGCGGCTCCTGCATAACTACGCCACCCACAAGCCGACGCGGGAGCTGGTGGACAACCTCGACATCTTCATCCTGCCCTCGGTCAATCCCGACGGGGCCCACTACTCCTTCTACGACTACAACATGCAGCGGAAAAACCTGGTCAACCATGGCGGGCCCGAGGTATCGGATCCGGCCCGCCGCAACCAGTGGGGCGTGGACATCAATCGCAACTTCGCGGTGGGTAGCGTCCACGACGGCTACAGTGGCGGCAGCACGGATCCCCTGAGCCAGACGTACGCGGGGCCGGCGCCCCTGTCGGAGCCGGAGGCCAGGAACGAGGTCTGGCTGGTCGAGCGGTTCCCCAACATCAAGTTCTCCATGAACGTGCACAGCTACGGCGGCTACTTCATGTGGGCTCCGGGTGGGTACCGGGTGCCCGGGCGGGTGACGTTGCCGCGGCCGACCCTCGGCCAGGAGACGTACTTCTGGCAGGTCGGCGAACGCATCCTCAGTGCCATCGAGCGCTGGCGGGATACCGTGATCCTGCCCAGCCGGACGGGCCCGGTCGTGGACGTGCTGTATTCCGCAGGGGGTAACTCGGCGGACCACTTCTGGTACAAGTACGGCATCTTCGCCTGGGACTTCGAGGTGGGGGTCGATCGGTTCGAAAGTGGCCGGTGGCAACCCATGGGCTTCCAGCCGCCGTGGCCCGAAGCCTACGATCAGGCGATGGAGTTCGCCCATGGGACCATGGAGCTGCTCCGCGTGGCCCTGGACTACCAGAATGACCGGCAGCGACCCAAGTCGTCGGTGGAACTGATCCCCGAAGAGGGGACCCGGTCGGCTGCCGTGGCCCTGGGAGCCAAGTCGCCGCTGGTGCTGAGCTTCGAGGACGACTCCGAGCAGACCCTGGTCTACACGGGCCCCGTGCGCCTGCGTTTCCGTACCAGCGAGCCCGCGGACGTGTACTACACCCTGGATGGCTCGCGGCCGACCTTCGAATCAAGCCGGTACGAGGCGGCGGGTGTGCGTGACCGGCCCCAGGAGATCCGGATCGAGAAAACCACCGAGGTCGCGTTCTTTGCCGTGGACATGAAGGGGCTCGTGGAGAAGAACTACAAGCCCGACGGCAAGGGCAAGAACTACAACAAGCTGCGAATCGTCATTCAGCCTCCGGTCGAGGGGACAGATTCCGCGTCGCTCTCGCCCGGTGCCAACAAGGCCCATTCCGGTCAGGCGGAGCGGGTACTGGCAGCCGTCCGCCGTTAGGGGAACGAGCTGAGGTAGCGAGCGAAGGTCACGAGCTGTGGTAACGAACTGCCGGTAGCTAGGTGTTGGGACGAGAGGAGGCTGTGACGGGTGTTCCAGCGCATGACCGGATGGAAACGGATGTTGGGCCTCGTCATCGTCATGGGCTTGCTGGCCACGTTCACGGGTGCCGGCCTGGCGGCTCCGTCCGTTCCGGCCGGGGCCAAGAGCCCCTTCGATAACAAGGTGATCAAGCGGGTCGATGCGGCCCGGGCCATCGAACACATCCGCGTCTTGTCCGAGGAAATCGGGCCGAGGCCTGCTGGAACCGCGGCCGAGAGGCAGGCAGCCGAATACATCGCCTCCGTATTGCGGCGATACGGTTACGATGTGGAACTCCAAACCTTCCCGACGCCGGATCAGTACATCGCGGCGGTGACC